>CAMLLJ010000199.1 GCA_946480845.1 uncultured Gemmatimonadota bacterium | reverse complement strand
TTCGGCGACGTGCCCGCGGTGGCGCTCGCACGCCACGCCGCCAAGGAGCTGCTCTACCGGGCCGAGATCGACGGACGGGCCATCGACCAGGTGATCTTCGGCCAGGTCGTCACCTCGGTGCTCGCGCCCAACGTGGCGCGCGAGGTGAGCCTCCTGCCCCAGCTCCCGCCGTCGGTCCCCGCCTACTCGCTGAACCGCGCCTGCGCCTCGAGCGCCCAGGCGGTGCAAAACGCCGCCACCGAGATCATGCATGGCCACGCCGACGTGGTCATCGCCGGCGGCGTCGAATCGCTGAGCGACATCCCCATCCTCCATTCGAAGCGCTTCAGCCGGATCCTCGTCGAGGCGAGCAAGGCGAAGTCCCTCGGCCAGCGGCTCGCCGCCTTCAGCCGGGCCCGCCCCCGGGACCTGGTCCCGGTCTCCCCCGCGATTGCCGAGCCGTCCACCGGCGAGTCGATGGGCCAGTCGGCGGAGAAGATGGCGAAGGAGAACGGGATCAGCCGCGAGGACCAGGACCGCGTGGCGCTGCAGAGCCACGCGCGCGCGGCCGCCGCCACCGCCGACGGCCGCCTCACCGCCGAGATCGTCCCCTGGCTGGGCGGGCGCAATCTCGACGAGATCACCACCACCGACAACGGCATCCGCACCGACACGTCGCTTGAAGCCCTCGCCAAGCTGAAGCCGGTCTTCGACCGGCGCTACGGCAGCGTCACGGCCGGCAACTCCTCGCCGCTCACCGACGGCGCCTCCGCGGTGCTGCTCATGGCCGAGGAGAAGGCCGAGGCGCTGGGGTACGAGCCGCTCGCCTTCGTGCGGAGCTGGGCGGTGGCCGCGGTGGATCCCGGGTGGCAACTCCTCATGGGCCCCGCGTTCGCGGTGCCGAAGGCGCTCGAGCGCGCCGGGATCGGCTGGTCCGAGCTCGGGCTGGTCGAGATTCACGAGGCGTTCGCGGCGCAGGTGCTGTCCAACGTGCAGGCGTGGGGCTCGCGCGCCTGGGCGGAGCGGCTGGGGCTCCCCGGGCCCGTCGGCGAGGTGGACTGGTCGCGCACCAACGTGATGGGCGGGTCCATCGCCATCGGCCACCCGTTCGCGGCGACCGGCGCGCGGATCATCACCTCCCTCGCCAACGAGATGAAGCGTCGCGACGTCCAGTTCGGGCTGGTCTCCATCTGCGCCCAGGGCGGCATGGGGTACGCCATGGTCCTCGAACGGTGATCGCATGACGGCCTTCACGACCCGGAACGAGAACGGCATCGCCGTGGTCACCTTCGACCTGCCCGGCGCGCCGGTGAACACGCTCAGCACCGCCGTGAGCGCGGAGTTTGGCGCGCTCCTCGACCGGATCGGCGAGGACGGCACCGTGCGCGCGGCGGTCCTCGTCTCGGGGAAGCCGGACGTCTTCATCGCCGGCGCCGACGTCGAGGAGCTGGCGCGCGTGGGCTCGCAGGCGGAGGCCGAGGCGCTGAGCGCGGGCGCCCAGGCGACGATGGACCGGGTGGCGGCCTTCCCCAAGCCGGTCGTCGCTGCGATCAACGGCGCCTGCCTGGGCGGCGGCTTCGAGCTCGCCCTCGCCTGCCACTGGCGCGTCGCGAGCGACGACCCGAAAACTCAGCTCGGCCTGCCCGAGATCCAGCTCGGCCTCATCCCCGGCGCGGGCGGCACCCAGCGGCTGCCCCGCCTGGTCGGCGTGCGCGCGGCACTCGACATGATCCTCGCCGGCAAGAGCGAGCGCGCCGACAAGGCGTTCCGCCTCGGCATGGTGGACGAGCTGGTGCCGAAGAGCATCCTGCTCCGGGTGGCGCTCGCGGCGGCCGAGCGGCTGGCGCAGGACGGCGCGGCACGGCGCGAGCCGAAGGGCGGGGTGAGCGGGGCGCTGCTCGACCGCACGCCGATCGGCCGGCGCATCGTGTACGGCAAGGCGGAGAAGGCGCTCCAGGAGAAGACGGGCGGGCACTACCCCGCGCCGCCGGCCGCACTCGAGGCAGTGCGCACCGGCCTCGAGGAGGGGATGGCCGCCGGGCTCCGCGAGGAGCGCCGCCGCTTCGGCGAGGTGGCCGTGAGCGACGTGTCCCGCCGGCTGGTCGGGATCTTCTTCGCCACCAACGCGCTCAAGAAGGACGACGGGGTGGAGGGCGGCGGCGGCCTGCAGGTGAAGCCGGTGCGGCGCATCGCCGTCGTGGGCGCGGGCTTCATGGGTGCCGCGATCGCCGGCACGGCGGTGCTCAATGCGGAGGTGGAGGCGCGGCTCAAGGACGCGGACCTGCCCCGGGTGGGGAAGGGCATCCGCGGCGCGCGCCGCATCCTCGACGACCGGCTCAAGCGGCGCCGGCTCCGGAAGCCGAAGTACGAGCGCCTGGTGGACCTGCTTTCCGGCGCGGCCGACTACAGCGGGTTCCTGCGCGCCGACCTCGTCCTCGAGGCGGTCTTCGAGGACCTGGCGGTGAAGCAGCAGGTGCTCGCCGAGGTCGAGCGCGAGGTGCGCCCGGGCACCGTCTTCGCCACCAACACCTCGACCATCCCGATCGGCGAGATCGCCTCGGTGGCCGCGCGGCCGGGCGAGGTGGTGGGGATGCACTTCTTCTCGCCGGTCGAGAAGATGCCGCTGCTCGAGGTGATCCCCCACGCCGGCACCAGCCCCGAGACGGTGGTGCGCGCGGTGCGCTTCGGGCGGAAGATGGGGAAGACGGTCATCGTGGTCGCCGACCATCCGGGCTTCTGGGTCAACCGCATCCTGCTCCCCTACATGAACGAGGCGGGGATCCTGGTGCGCGAAGGCGTGCCCATCGCCCTTATCGACGAGACGATGACGGCGTTCGGCTTCCCGGTCGGGCCGGTGACGCTGCTCGACGAGGTGGGCCTCGACGTCGGGACCAAGGTGGCGAAGGTGATGCACGGCGCCTTCGGCGCGCGCTTCGAGCCGGCCGACGTGCTCGACCGGATGGTCGCGGACGACCGGCTCGGCCGGAAGAACGGCCGCGGGTTCTATCTCTACCAGGACGGGAAGAAGGCGGGCGTGGACGAATCGGTGTACCGGCTGCTCGAGGTTTCGCCGCTGGAGCAGCCGTCGGCTGCGGTGGTGGAGCAGCGGCTGGTCTACTCGATGCTCAACGAGGCCGCGCGTGCCGCCGGGGAGGGCGTGGTCCGCTCGCCGCGCGACGGCGACGTCGGCGCCATCTACGGGATCGGGTTTCCGCCCTTCCGGGGCGGGCCGCTGCGCATGATCGACGAGCTGGGGCCGGGGCGCGTGGTCGAGGTGCTGCGCGAGCTGGCCGGCATCTACGGGCACCGGTTCGCGCCGGCGCCGGCGCTCGTTGCCATGGCCGAGCGGGGCGAGCGCTTCTACCCGGATCGGGCGCCCGCGTAGTCGCCCCCCTCCACGACGTACGCCTCGACCGCGAAGTACACGGCGAGGCCCAGGCGGTCGAGCAGGGCCGCCGTCTCCTTGTTCCGCGCCTCCACCCGCTGCCAGAACTCCCGGTCGTCATGGCCGCCCGGAAAGGGCGCCGAGTCCTTCTGTGACTGGTGCTTGAAGATCGCCTGGATCTTGAGCCGCAGCTCCTCCTGGGCGAGCGGCACCAGCCAGGTGGCATCGGTCACCTGCCACTCCTGCCACGCGCCCCGATAGAGCCAGAGCTCGGGCCGCCCGGCGCCGCCCGGGTACAGCTCGGCCAGCGCGCGCCGCACTGCCTCGAGGCACATCCGGTGGGTGCCGTGCGGATCGCTCAAGTCGCCCGCCGCGAAGATCAGGTCGGGCCGCAGCTCGGCCAGCAGGTCGCGCACGATGGCGACGTCCGCCGGCCCGATCGGGTCCTTCCGCACCTTGCCGGTCCGGTAGAACGGGAGGTTGAGGAAGCGGGCGCTGGTGGCGCTCAGGCCCAGGGTCTCGATGCCGCTCACCGCCTCCGTCTCGCGGATGACGCGCTTGATGTCCTGCACCACCGGGATGTCCACGTCGCCCGGCTGCTTCCGGGCGAGGAACTCGCGCACCCGGCCGGCGAGCGGCGCCACGTCGCCGGGAAGGACGCGGCCGGCGGCCAGCCGCTCGAGGAAATCCACATGGCGGCGCACGTCGTGGTCGAAGACCGCGATGTTGCCGCTGGTCTGGTAGGCGACGACGATCGCGTTCCCGTTCTGCGCCAGCTTGTGCAGGATCCCGCCCATCGAGATGACGTCGTCGTCGGGATGCGGCGAGAAGACGACGACGCGGGCGCCATGCGGGAGCTTGGAGCGGCCGCGGATCCGCGCGCCGAGGGAGTTGAACACGATGCCGTTGACGGCGCCGGCGGTGCCGTGGCGCGCCAGCAGCGCGCCCAGGTGCTGGTCGGCATAGTCGCGCTGGGTGAGCTTGAGGATCGCCTTGCCGGTCCGCTGCGCCAGCCACACCACGGCGCGCACGGTGAGGGCGTCGGTCCATTCGACTTCGCCGACCAGCCAGGGCGTGGCGATGCGGGTGAGGTCGGCGGCCGCGCCGGCGTCGAGGTAGAACGTGGTGTTCGGGTGCCCCTGGAGCGCGGTGGCGGCGACGGTCAGGTCCACCGGGCCTTCCACGGCCCGGCGCACGATCGCGGCCTTGTGCTCGCCGGTGGCGAGGATGGCGATCTCGCGCGACGCCAGGATCGTCGCGATGCCCATCGTCACCGCTTCGCGCGGCACGCTGTCCTCGCCGAAGAAGTCGGCCGCCGCGTCCTTCCGGGTGATCGTGTCGAGCGTGACGAGGCGGGTCCGGCTGGC
>CAMLLJ010000198.1 GCA_946480845.1 uncultured Gemmatimonadota bacterium | reverse complement strand
TCGTCCATGACGATCATGGCGTTCTTGCCGCCCATCTCGAGCGAGAGCCGCTTGTGCATGCGGCCGCAGGTCTCGCCGATGCCGGCACCGGTGTCGGTGGATCCGGTGAACGAAATGACCGGCACATCGCGGTGCTCCACCAGGGCCTTCCCCGCCGTCTCACCCCGCCCGTGCACCAGCTGGATCACCTCGGGCGGGAGCCCCGCCTCCAGCAGGATCTCCACCAGCAGGTGCGTCGTATGGGGGACGTCCTCCGACGGCTTGATCACCACGCTGTTCCCGCAGAGGAGCGCCGGGAACATCTTCCAGGTGGGGATGGCCAGCGGGAAGTTGAAGGGCGTGATGAGGCCGACCACGCCGATCGGGCGGCGGTAGCTCATCGCCCACTTGTTGCGCAGCTCGCTCGGCACCACGTGGCCGAAGAGCCGCCGGCCCTCGACGGCCGCGTAGTACGCGGTGTCGATCCCTTCCTGCACGTCGCCCCGCGTCTCCGCGAGCACCTTGCCCATCTCGCGGGTCATCGCGTCGGCGATCTTCTCCTTGCGCGCCACCAGCAGGTCACCCACCCGGCGCAGCACGTCGCCCCGGGCCGGAGCGGGCGTCCGCTTCCACAGCTCGAAGCCGCGCCGCGCGCTGGCGACGGCGGCGTTGACATCGGCGGCGCCCGAGTCGGGGAAGCGTCCGATGAGGTCCCTGGTCCCCGCGGGGTTCCGGTTCTCGAACCAGGCGCCGTTCCTGGGTTCGACCCACGCGCCGCCGATGAAGTTCCTGAACGTCTTGGCCATGTTCCGTTTCAGAGAGTGTGACGGAGGCCCCTCAGGGGCACATCCAGAAGCGCTGCCCCTGCGCGTACCCGATGCGCGGAAGCAGGATCGACAGGGCGAGCATCACGCCCCAGAGCAGCGACAGCAGCGCCACCACGTGCGCCGCGCCCTGGCGCCGCCGCCAGGCGGCCGTCGCCGTCCAGATCGAGGCAAGGAGCAGCACGACCACGGCGCCCGAATGCAGCGCGAGCCCGGCCCCGCAGGCGACCGGGTAGGGCCAGAACGGGATCGCCACGCCCAGCGCGGCGGTGAGCAGGGCGCGCACCCAGGTGCCGGCGCGGTCCTTCTTCCGCACCACCGGGATCGCCGGCTGCGGCACCGCGACCGGCGCGGCGGCCCCGCCGACGCGGCCGGCCGGCGGCGGGCCACCCACCGGCTCGCGGGCGATGACTTTGTCGATCTCGGCGAGTTCCCTGTCCCAGTCGCGCGGCTTCTCGCTCATGGGTTCTCCCGGCTGAGGCCGTAGCGCTCGATCTTCTTGTAGAGATTGGACCGCGGCATCTTCAGCGCGCGGGCGGTCTCCGAGACGTTCCAGTCGTGTTCCTTGAGCTTGCCGGCGAGGAAGCTCCGCTCCGCGTCCTGCTTGAAACTCTCGAAGGTGGCAGGCGGCTCCAGCTCCTCGCCTTCCGCGATCGGCAGCAGCCGGTCGATGTCCGCTGCCGTGACCACCTTGCCCGGTGAGAGGATGAGCGCCCGCTCGACCGCGTTGCGCAGCTCGCGCACGTTGCCGGGCCAGGAGCGCTGCTGCAGCCGCGCGACGGCGTCCTCGCCGAAGCGGCGGGCCGGCACGCCGGCGGTCGCCGCGATCTGGTCGGTGAAATGCGCCACCAGCGCCGGGACGTCCTCCAGCCGCTCGCGCAGCGGCGGCACCTCGATCTCGACGACGTTGAGCCGGTAGAGCAGGTCCTCGCGGAACCGGCCCTCGGCGATCTCGAAGGCGAGGTCCTTGTTGGTGGCCGCAATGACGCGGACATCCACCTCGATCGCCTTGGATCCGCCGATCCGCGTCACCACGCCCTCCTGGAGCACGCGCAGCAGCTTGGCCTGCGCCGGGAGCGCCATGTCGCCCACTTCATCGAGGAAGAGGGTCCCACTGTCCGCCTGCTCGAACTTGCCGGCCCGGTCGGCGAAGGCGCCGGTGAATGATCCCTTCATGTGGCCGAACAGCTCGCTCTCGATCAGCTCGGACGGCATCGCCGCGCAGTTGACCTCGATGAACGCCTCGCTCCGCCTCGGCGAGGACGCATGCAGCGCCCGGGCGACCAGCTCCTTGCCCGAGCCGTTCTCGCCGGTGATGAGCACCCGCGCGTTGGTCGGGCCCACGCGCGCGATCAGCTCGCGGGTGACGTTGAGCGGCTCGCTGCCGCCGATCATCGCATGCCGCTGGCTCACCACCTCGCGGAGCCGGTGGTTCTCCCCCATCAGCTCGGCGCGCTCGACGGCGTTCCGGACCGTCACGATCAGGCGGTCGGCGTCGAGCGGCTTCTCCAGGAAGTCGAAGGCGCCGCGCTGGGTGGCCTCGACGGCCGTGGCGATCGTGCCGTGCCCCGAGATCATGACGACCACCGCCTGCGGGTCGAGGTCGCGCAGGCGCTTCAGCGTCTCCAGCCCGTCGAGGCCGGCCATCTTGACGTCGAGAAAGACCACGTGGGGGCGGTACTCGGGATAGACCGTGATCGCCTCGCCCCCCGAGCCGGCGGTGCGCACTTCCATCTCCTCGTACTCGAGGACCTGCTTGACGGCCTGGCGGATGCCGGGCTCGTCGTCCACGATCAGGATCCGGCGCGTCACTGGCGAACCCGGTAGAGCGTGAGGCCGTCGTTCCGCACCCGGAGGTCGGCGACGCCGCGCGGCAGGCGGACGGGCACTTCGCGCATCCCCGAGTCGCCGCTTACGCGGTCGAGCAGCCTGGGGATGGCATCCTTCGGCAGGGGGATGTCCCGCACCTGCATCCGCTGCACGTCCCATCCCGCCAGTCCCGGCTCCAGCACCCGGAGGTTGCCTTCCGCGCGGATCGGCTCCCGGTCGCGCACGGCGCTGGCGAACGGGCCGAGCACTTCGGACGGAAGCCGACCGGTTCGGATCACCGCATCCACCGAGATCCGGCCGTCGAGGAGGCGCACAGCCATCGAATCGAAGAACTCGCCGGCGTACCGGTCGAGCCCGTTGCGGAAGAGCGAGGCGGTCTCGCCGGCGGAGAGCACCACCGAATCGGCCCGGCCGGCCTCGAGCTGGCCGACCTTGCGCCGGGCCGAGGCGAGGCCCTCCGCGGAGGGTGAGCCGGCGACGGCGGCGGAGGGCGCCGCCCCGCGGGCCTCCCGCCACGCGGCGCGGCCGATGTCGCCGAGCCGGTCTCGATAGAGCCAGCCGGCCACGATCAGCAGGAGGAAGACGATGGCGAAGAGCAGCTTGAACGGCGCGGTCAGGCAGCCCATCAGTGCCCCAGGGTCAGCGTGAGGCGCGGCGTGTACGCGGGGCCGCGCGACGTGAGCTCGCTCTCATAGAGCACCACGGAGTCGGCCACGAACGACTGGCCCGCGGCCGCAATCCCGCACCGCTCCAGCGCGTTGGGTGGAAGGCGCTGGCCTTCGCGCACCCGGCCGAGGGTGACGTGCGGGCGGAACGGCACCCCTTCGGGCTGGAAGCCGATCCCTTCCGCGAGCCGCTCGAGGCGGTCACGGATCAGCTCCAGCGCCGGCGGAGCCTCGACGCCGAGCCAGACCACGCGCGGATGGCGGAAGGTGGGAAAGGCGCCGAGGCCCTGGAGCCGGAGCGGCACGGCAGGCCCCGAGGCAGCGGCCTCGACCGCCTCGGCGATCACGTCGAGCCGGTTGGGCGGCACCTCGCCGAAGAACTTGAGGGTGACGTGCGCAAGGTCGTCCCGCACCCAGCGCACCGGCCAGCCGGCCTCGCGCACCGAGGCCAGCACCGCCGCGCACTCGAGCCGCCCGGGCTCCGGGAGCGGCATCGCCGCGAACAGTCGCATCAGCTCCCCGTCCTCTCGAGCCCGAGGAGCGAGCCCCGCCGGTAGCCGCGGGGGTCGAGCTCGACTGCGGAGAAGCCGAGGTCGCGGAACGCGGCCTCGACGGCGTCCCATCGGCGTTCGACCGACGCGATTTCGGGCGGCGAGACTTCGATGCGTGCGGAGCTTCCCAGGTGCCGCACGCGGAGGTCGCCGGTGACGCCCAGCCCGCGCAGGAACGCTTCGCCGTCCTCCACCTGCGCGAGGCGTTCCGGCGTGATCTCGAGCCCGTAGCGCACCCGGCTCGAGAGGCACGGTGCCGCGGGCGCGTCCCAGGTGGGAATGCCCAGCTCGCGTGCCGCGGCGCGCACATCCGCCTTGGTCCATCCCAGCGCCGCGAGCGGCGACGCGACATGGCGTTCCGCGGCCGCGCGGAGCCCGGGGCGGTGCTCGCCCAGGTCATCGGCATTGGTGCCGTCGAGGATGCGGTCGAAGCCGCGCGCGGCGCGCACCTCCTCGAGGCGCGTCCACAGCTCGGTCTTGCAGAAGTAGCAGCGGTCGGGTGCGTTGGCGAGGTAGGCGGGGTCCTCGAGCTCATGGGTGTCGAGCTCGAGCAGCGGGACGTCGAAGCGCGCGGCGAGGTCGAGCGCATTGCGATACTGGACCTGGGGGTACGACGCGCTCCGCCCGATCACGGCGAGGAAGTCGTCGTGCCCGAGCGCCCGCCGTCCGGCGACGGCGAGCAGCGCCGAGTCCACCCCGCCGGAATAGCCGAGCACGACTCGGCCGAGGCCGGCGATGTGCGCCTGAAGTTCCGCTGTGTCGCGCATGCCGAAAGGTAACGGCGGACGCTTCGAGTTGCAGGGCTCGGCGGATTGACCAGGCACCCGGGCCGCTCTACTGTGCGTGGCATCACCTTATCCATGCGAGCGAGCGCGATGGCAGCCAGCGAATCCGGAGAGAGCGCCACGTGGCTCGTAGTGACGCCCGAGCTCAGGATCCCGCGCTCGGAGCTGGAGTACCGTGCCTCGCGCTCGGGCGGGCCGGGCGGCCAGCACGTCAATACCTCGTCCACGCGGATCGAGGTCTGGTGGGACGTGGCGGGGTCG
>CAMLLJ010000197.1 GCA_946480845.1 uncultured Gemmatimonadota bacterium | reverse complement strand
GCGTACGGCTACGAAGCGGAGAACCGCCACTTCGTGCGGGTCTTCCAGGGGAAGGAGAAGCCCCTGCTCACCTTCGACGACGGGCTCGAGGTCGTAAAGGTGCTGATGACCGCCTACCAGAGTGCGGAGCAGGGGCGGACCATTGCCTTCCCGCCGCGCGGGCTCGAGCGGTTCGTGCCGGCGGTGGCGCGCGGGAAATGGAAGCCGGCCTGAGCGGCGCGTGGACCGGCGGACGCTGATCGGCGCGGGCCTCGCCGCCGCGTACGCGCCGCTCCACCGCGGCATCGGGCTCGGCAGCAATTCCCACCGACGGCCGCCCCGGCCCGTGCCGACGCCCGCCCAGCTTCGCTGGCAGCGCGAAGAGGTCGCCATCTTCGTGCACTTCACCGTCAACACCTTCACCGGCCGCGAATGGGGCGACGGGACGGAGAGCCCGGCGCTCTTCGCGCCGTCCGCGCTCGACGCGCGCTCGTGGGTGCGTGCGGCCCGGTCGGCCGGCGCCCGGGCGATGGTGCTCACGGCCAAGCACCACGACGGCTTCTGCCTCTGGCCCACGCGGACGACCACCCACTCGGTGCGCGCCGCCCCATGGCGCGGCGGCGCGGGCGACGTGGTCCGCGAGTTCGTGGACGCCTGCCGCGCCGAGGGGCTCGGCGCCGGCCTCTACCTGAGCCCCTGGGACCGGCACGAGCCCTCCTACGGCGATACGCCCCGCTACAACGACTTCTACGCGGCGCAGCTCCGCGAGCTGCTCACCGGCTACGGGCCGATCGGCGAAGTGTGGTTCGACGGCGCCAACGGCGAAGGGCCGAACGGCAAGCGGCAGGTGTACGACTGGCCCCGCATTCACCGCATCGTCCGCGAGCTGCAGCCGGAAGCGGTGATCTTCTCCGACGCCGGCCCGGACGTACGCTGGATCGGCAACGAGAAGGGCGTGGCCGGCGAGACCTGCTGGTCCACCATCGATCCCGCGGCCGTCCCCTATCCGGGCTACGACGCACCCGGCGTCGGCGAGATCCTCCAGCGCGGCGATCCCCACGGCAGCGTATGGCGACCGGGCGAGACGGACGTCTCGATCCGGCCGGGCTGGTTCTGGCGCGCCGAGGAGGACGCTGAGGTGCGGTCGGTAGACAACCTGCTCGAGCTCTACTTCACCTCGGTCGGGCGGAACAGCAAGCTGCTGCTCAACGTGCCGCCGACCCGGACCGGACAGTTTCACCCGACCGACACCGCCCGGCTGGAGGCCTTCGGCGCGCGCCTCAGGGCGATGCGGGACACCGACGCCGCCTCGGGCGCGCGGGTGTCCCGGAACGGCGGAACGGTGGAGCTCATCCTCCGGGACCCCGTGACGTTCGACGTGGTCTCGCTGCAGGAGGACATCGGCCGCGGGCAGGTGGTGGAGCGCTACCGGGTCGAGGCCATGAGCAGCGGTGCCTGGACCACCATCTCGCAGGGCACCACGATCGGCTACCGGAAGCTCGACCGCGTCACGCCGCTGGCCGCCTCGCGGGTGCGGCTGGTGGTCGAATCCGCGCTGGACACCCCGCAGATCGCCAGGGTCTCGCTGCACCGCGCCTGAACCGCTTGACCCGCTTGGCCCACTTGACCGGCGCTTGACCGGTCGGGGCGGGATTGGCATCGGTCGGTCTCCCTCACCGCGAGGACCCATGCCGCTCCTTCTGCTGGTCGCACTTGCCCGCCGGCGCCTGCTCGCCCGTGCCGTCGTCCCGCCGCTCATCCTGGCCATCCTGTCGATCCCGGCGTGCGTCATCCTGGTGGGCAAGGCGGAGGTCGCCTCCGTCGATACCTCGACGCCGGTGACCCTCACGACCCCGGTCAAGGCGCACCTGCGCGACGGCTCCACCATCCTCTATCGGCGTGGCGTCACCGTGGCGGCGGAGAGCCTCACGGGGCCGGGAACGCGCTACGGCCTCACGCTGGCTGATTCGGCGTCCGTCACCTCGGTGGCGATCGCCGATGTCGCGGGCATGGAGAGCTTCCGCCGGGTCAACAACGCCGCGAGCAGCATGACGCTGTCGGTGCTCGGCACTGCGGCGCTCGGCGCGCTCGGGGCCGCCATCGCCGTCGCCATCTTCGGCTCCTGCCCGACGGTCTATTCCGACAGCGCCGGTCACCAGCTCCTCGAGGCGGAGGGGTTCTCGTACAGCATCGCCCCGCTGTTCGAGGCCCGCGACGTGGACCGCCTGCGGGCGCTGCCCGATGCGCGCGGCCAGGTGCGGCTCGAAGTGCGCAACGAAGCCGCGGAAACACACTTCCTCAACCAGCTCGAGCTGCTGGACGTGGACCACCTGCCGGGCGAGACCGTCGTGCCCGATCCCGAGGGGCGGCCGGTTGCGGCGCAGTCGGTCGCCGCGCTGGCATCGGTGCTCGACCGTGCCGGACGCGACGTGTCGCCGCTCCTCGCTGCCGCTGACGGGATGCTCTTCGCCAGCGACACCGGCCGCGTGCGCTCGGCGACGCCGGGCGACCTGCACGACGACCTCACCTTCACGCTGCCGGCCGTGCCGGCCGACAGCGCGCTCGTGCTGCTCCGGCTCCGCAACAGCCTGCTCACGACCGTCCTGTTCTACGACGTGATGATCCGCGCGCAGGGGGCGCGCGCACTCGACTGGATGGGCGCGGACCTCGCCGACCTCGGCTCGGTAGTCGAGCTGGGCCGCTGGTACCGGCGCGAGATGGGGATCAGGGTCGAGGTGGAGCGGGCGGGGGCGTGGACCGAGGTCGCCTGGATTCGCGATGTCGGCCCGATCGCGTTCGAGGAAGTGGGCATCGTGGTGCCGGTGACACCCGGCGTCCCGACCCGCGTGCGCCTGGTGTTCCCGGCCGACAGCTGGAGGATCGACGCGCTGGGCGCCGGGAGCGGGTTGCGGCGCCCGGCATACCGGCGGGTACCGCTCGCTGCGGCGCTCGGGCGAGACGGAGCGGACATCCCCGCCGTGCGCGAGCGGCTGGACGCGCCCGACGGCAGCTACCTCGAGACCCGGCCGGGTCAGTTCTTCACCGCGGTCTTCGAGACGGGCCCGGCCCCCGCCGGGACCCGCACGCTGCTGCTGGCCACGCAGGGCTATTACACCGAATGGCTGCGGCCGGCGTGGCTCCGGCCCACCGAGGCTCCCTCCCGCTTCGTGCCCGATTCCACGGCCCTCGGGCAGGCGCTTGCGCTCTGGCGCGTCTCCCGGGATTCGCTCGAGCGGCAGTTCGAATCCACGAAGATCCCGGTGAGGTGACCCATGCGGATTCCATCGATCCTCATTGCTGCGGCCGCGCTTGCGCTGTCGTCCTGCAGCCTGGGCTCGCGCCCCGCCACCTTCGAGCCGGCCAGGTCGCCGCGGGGGGTCGAGGCACGGATCGCGCTGAAGGCGCCGCGCTACACGGCGGCGACGATCGTGGGCGAGCTGTTGTCGGTGACCGACTCAGGCCTCGTCGTGCTGAGCGCCGACCGGAGGCTGCTGCACGCGCACTGGCCGGCGCTCCGGTACGCCACCTTCCGGCAGGTCAGTGTCCGCCTGAGCGACGGGAACATGCCCGATGCGCGCGCGCGCGAGCGGCTCCGCCTGGTGAGCCGGTTTCCCCAGGGGCTGTCGGCGGAGCTGACGTCGCGGCTGCTGGAGTCGCTCGGCAGGCAACGCATGGAGGTGCTTCGCGGCGGTGGCACCGGGGCGGACTCCGCGGCGGCAAGGTCCGCCGAATCGAGGGAGGATTCGCTCTTCATTGCGGCAGCGCGCGCCGGCTCCCAGCGCTACCGGCATCGCGATTCCGCCATCGCCGACGGCTTCCGGCTCGTCGGCGGAGATTTTCCCGGCATGGGCGAGCATTGGGTCCACGCGGGCAGGTTGATGGCGGGCGTGATCGACGCTTCGCGCCCGGCGATCCTGTCGTACGCGGACATTGGCGGCCAGCCGGTCCTGGTCGGCGTTGCCTACGCGCTCCCGCTCGGCGCCGGGGCTCCACTCCCGTCGGCCCCCCGCGATGCATGGCACGCCCATTCCGGATCGGTGGACGAGGCGAGCTTCCTTCCGCGCCATGCGGGTCACGACGCGAAAGGCCCGGGAGCGCGAATCGCGGTCCTGCACGCCTGGGCCTGGCTCGACAATCCCGACGGACCGTTCGCCACCGACAACCCCGCGCTGCCGTTCGCACGTGCGGGGCTCGCGCAGGTACCGGCTTCCGCTCCGGCGCTCCGCGCACTGGCGCTTGCGTACGGCGCGGCTCCGTTCTACGCCGAGGCAGCCACCCGGGCATGGGACTCGGGAGACGCGGGGCGCGAGGACCTCACGCGCCTGCTCGACGGCGCCGCGGCCCGCGCGCGCACGGCGATCGCGGCCTACCCGGCCGGACTGCCCGCCGCCGAGCTCGCCACGCTTTGGGAAGACCTGTGGGAGGATGTCGCCGCCCTGAGTCCTGGGGCGGCCTACGCGCGGGACCTAGGCTTCGCCGCCGAGCAGCCCTGAGCGGCGCAGGGCCGCTGCGAGCTGCGCGGGGTTCTCGTAGAGAATGGTCTGCATGCCGCGCGCCGCTGCGGGAGCGAGATTCTGGGGACGGTCGTCGATGAAGAGGGACTGCTCCGGCGGTGCCTGCGCGATGGCCAGCGCCGCCGTGTAGATGCGCTGCGTCGGCTTGCGCACGCCGAGCCAGCAGGAGCTCAGGAACGCGTCGAAGATGCCCCGCAGGCCGAACTTCTCGATGCGGTACTGGTTGAGCTCCGCCGACTCGTTGTTGAGGGTGAAGAGCCGAACGCTGCCCATCTCGGCAAGCCGCCGCGCCAGCGCAATCGACTCGGCGTACGGCCTGCTCTGCTCCTGCATGCAGGCCAGGAACTCGGCGCGGCTGAAGGGTCGCGGCTCGTAGAAGACCGCGATGTCGAGGTATTCGTCCGCGGAGATCCGGCCC
>CAMLLJ010000196.1 GCA_946480845.1 uncultured Gemmatimonadota bacterium | reverse complement strand
CATCAGTTGCTGTTGCTTTTCTCCGTTCTCCGCGTCTCCGCGTCTCCGCGCTCGAACAAAAAAAATTCCTTTGTCATTTGCCGACCCAGCCCGGCCCCCGAACCACGCGGCCGGGCTTTGCGCCCGTGTGCTCGCCATTGTGGAGTACCAGGATGCCGTTGACGAAGACGTCGCGGACGCCAGTGGCGTACTGGTGGGGGCGCTCGAAGGTGGCGTGGTCGGTGATGGTGGCCGGGTCGAAGATGACGACGTCGGCAAAGTAGCCGCGGCGGAGGGCCCCACGGCGGCGGAGGCCCAGGTTGGTGGCGGGGAGGAGGGTGAGCTTGCGGACCGCCTCCTCGAGCGGGATGACCTTCTCTTCGCGGACGTACTTCCCCAGCAGCCGTGCGAAGTTGCCGTAGGCCCGCGGATGGGTGCCCGAGTTGAGGAAGACGCCCTCGGTCGCGTAGGACCCGCCGTCCGAACCGAAGCTCACCCAGGGGATCGCCACCTTCTTCCGCACGTTCTCCTCCGACATCGTGAAGTAGACGCACCCCACGTCGCCGTCGTTCTGGATCACCAGGTCCATCGCCGTCTCCTCCGGCGGCGTCCCCCGCATGCGCGAGACCTCGCCGAGCGTCTTGCCGACGAGGTAGCGGAGCGAGTCCTCCCGGAACGAGACCAGCAGCACCCCGTCGGGCCCGCCGGCGTTGGCGAAGGCGTTGTCGTAGCCGTCGCCCTCGCCCGCCATCTGGCGGCGGAGGCGCTCGCGGATGGCGGGGTCGCGCAGCCGGGCGATCCACGCCTCCTCGCCGCCCTCCTGCACCCAGGTCGGCATGGTCGCGTCGAGGCCGGTCGAGCTGGCGGGATAGGTGTACATGTCGGCGGTGATCCGGAGGCCGGCCGCGCGCGCGGCCTCGACCTTCGCGACCGCCGAGTCGAGCTTCCCCCAGTTGGCGCGTCCCGACGCCTTGAGGTGGTAGATCTCGGCCGGCACGCCGGCAGTGCGCGCGATGGTGACCAGCTCGTCCACCGCCTCCAGCAGCCCGCTCCCCTCGTTCCGGATGTGCGAGATGTACATCCCGCCATGCCGCCCGGCCGCGCGGGCGAGTGCTGCCAGCTCGCCGGTCGCCGCGAAGTCGGCCGGCGCGTAGATGAGTGACGAGCCGACGCCGAGGGCGCCTTCGCGCATCGCCTGCTCAACCAGCGCCTCCATGCGGGCGAGCTCCGCCGGCGTCGGCGGGCGGTTCGCGTAGCCGATCTCGTGGATCCGCACCGTGGTCGCGCCGATGAACGACGCCACATTGGGCGAGACGCCGCGCCGCTCCAGGTGCTCGAGGTACTCGCCGAGGGTGGTCCAGGGAATGTCGTAGCGGATGTCGCCCTGGTTCCGGAGGGAGCGGGCGCGCATCGAATCGTTGATGGGGCCCATGCTGGTGCCCTCGCCGAAGATCTCGAGGGTGACACCCTGGCGGATGTCTCCCTGCGATCGGCCGTCGTGCAGGAGCGCCACATTGGCCCAGCTCAGCATGTTGATGAAGCCGGGCGCCACCGCGAGACCGCGCGCGTCGATCTCCCGGGCTGCCGATGCGCCGGCCAGGTCACCGATCGCGGCGATGGAGTCGCCGCGGATCCCGACGTCCGCGGCCTCGGGGGGCGCGCCGCTCCCGTCGTAGACGGTCCCGCCGCGGATGATCACGTCGTAGCCCGGTCCAGGGGGACCTCCCGGGCGGGCGCAGGCGGCGAGCAGGCAGGCGAGGGCGGCGACCCGGCGGCGGAGCGGCATGGGGTTCCCGGAATATTCGGTGGGCGAGTCTCTGGCGCGGGAAGGCGGTCCGGCGTACGATGAAGCGACAGCGCCTTACCCGCAAGGATGGATCGATGCCGATTTCGCGTCATGCCGCCGTGCTGGCCGCCGCCCTGGCCCTTCCCGCAGCGGCCTGCTCCGACTTTCCCCAGCGTTCGGCCCCGCCGGCCGACAACGTCGTCGTCGCGGATACCGCCGTGGATTCGACGCCCGCCCAGCCGGCCCCGGCGCGGACCCGGAACCGTCCGCGGCCGGCCCGGACGGGGTCCGGGACCGCCGCTTCGGCGGCCCGCACCGACTCGGCGCCGCCGGCGCCGGCGCCGGTCCAGCGGCCGTCGCCCTCGGCCGCCCCGCGGCGTGACCTCGAGCGGCTGGTCACGGCGCAGGAGCAGCACATCGCCAACGTCGGGCGCTACGCCTCGCGCATGCAGTACCTCGCGCTCAGGTACCTGCCCCAGGCGGGCGTCAACCTGGTGATCGAGAGCGCGAGCGATTCGGGCTGGGTCGGGCGGGCGACGCGTGAGGGGTGGGCGGGCTCGAGCTGCGTCGTCTGGGTGGACAAGGTGCCGGCGCGCCCCCTGACCGAGCGGCAGAAGCTGCAGCCCTCGCAGTCGGGTGTGGTGGTCTGCGACTCACCCTGACCGGGCGGTCTCCTCCTCCACCCGGGTCGCGAAATCCTCCCAGAACCGTTCGGTGAGTTTCCGGGCCACGCCCTCGAGCAGGCGTGCGCCCACACCGGCCAGCGCGCCGTCTACGACCGTTTCGGCAGTCCAGTGCAGCCGCTGGCGCCCGGGCGCCAGCTCCTCGATCCGGATGCGCGACACCATGGCAACGGTGGTGCCCGGCGCCGACCCGCGGGCCTCCATCCTGGCACTCTCCCGCGGGACGATGTCGTGGAACCCGACGTCCATCGCGAAGCGGAACCGGAGCAGCGCGATGCCGAACCCCAGTGTCATCCGAAACCGGTTCTCCGCAAGGACTTCCACCGATTCGACCCCGGGCGCCGAGGCGGCGACGAAGCGGGGATCGAGGACCCGCCGCCAGACCTCGTCGCGGGAGGCGCGGATCTCGGGCGTTCCGGCGAATGCGAGCTTCATTCGGTAACTTACCACCCATGAGGATCGCGATCTTCTCGGAGGTGTACTGGCCGATGGTGAGCGGGGTCGGCGTGACGCTCAGGCGGCTCGCCGATTCCCTGCACGCGGCCGGGCACGCCGTCCGGGTCTACACCGCCACCTACCCGCTGCCCGAGAGCGGCGACCGGCCCGAAGTGCACCGGTCCCCCAGCCTGCCGCTCTTCCTCTATCGCGACGTGCAGTGGGCCTTTCCGCGCCACCGGGAGCTGGTCCGCGACGTTGCCGGATTCCGGCCCGACGTGGTGCACGTCGCCACCGAGTTCGCCCTGGGCGTGGCCGGCCTCAGGGTGGCCCGGGAACTGGGCCTGCCCGTGGTGGCCTCCGCGCACACCGACTACGAGCGCTATGCCGCGCGTTACGGGCTCGACTGGGCGCTCAAGCCGGGGTGGCACTATCTCCGCTGGTTCTACGGCCAGGCGGAGCGGGTGCTCTGCCCCTCGCGCATCTACGAGGAACACCTGCACTCGCGGGGCATCCTGCGCACCGGCATCTGGACCCGTGGCGTGGACACGGACGCCTTTCATCCGCGGCATCGCAGTGCCGCCTGGCGCGCGGCGCTCGGCGTCGAGCCGGACGACGCCGTGGTGACCTACGTCGGGCGCCTGGCCCGGGAGAAGAACCTCGACCTCCTGCTGGAGGCGTGGCAGACGGTGGCCCCGCGGTATCCTGGCGCGCGTCTCGCGCTGGTGGGGCATGGGCCGCTGGAGGACGAGATCCGCGACCACGCCATCCCCGGCGTCGAGCTCTGCGGGCTCCTCACCGGTGCGGACCTCTCGGCCGGCTACGCCTCGGCGGACCTCTTCGCGTTCCCGTCGGTCACCGAGACCTTCGGCAACGTGCTGCTGGAGGCGATGGCGTCCGGGCTGCCGTCGGTGGTGGCGGCGGCCGGCGGGGTGCTCGACTTCGCCGAGCACGGCCGCAACGCCTGGCTGGTGGCGCCGAGCTCGGTGGAGGCGATGGTCGGCGGGCTCGAGCGATTGCTTGGCGATCCCGCGCTTCGGCGGCGCCTGGCGGCCGGGGCGCTGGAGACCGCGCGGGCCCGGCGCTGGGACGCGATCGACGAGCTGCTCTTCGAGGAATACCGCAGGGTGGCGCGCGCCGGACGCAGCCTGCCGCGCGCGGCCTGACGCCGCGGGCCGCGCCCGGCGTCAGTGCAGGATCAGGTAGGCCAGCATCGCAATCACGGCCGACAGCGGGATCGTCAGGATCCACGCCCAGACGATCCGCCCGGCAATCCCCCAGCGCACCGCCGTGGGACGGTTTGCCGCGCCGACGCCGACGATGGCGCCGGTGATCGTGTGCGTGGTGCTCACCGGGATGCCCCCCGCCGTGGCGATCAGCACCGAGATGCCGCCTGCGGTCTCCGCGGCGAAGCCGCCGAAGGGGCGGAGACGGGTGATGCGCTGGCCCATCGTCTTCACGATGCGCCAGCCGCCCATGGCGGTGCCGGCGGCGATCGCGGCATGCGCCGAAATGACCAGCCAGAAGGGAATGTGGTCGGCGTTGGGCAGGTAGAGGTGCCGCATCCAGCCGGTCGCGTCCACGAAGTGGGCCTGCGAGGCCACCAGCAGGCCGGCGATGATGCCCATCGTCTTCTGCGCGTCGTTGGCGCCGTGGCTCAGCGAGTAGAGCGCGGCGGAGACGAGCTGGAGGCGGCGGAAGAGGCGGTCCACCGGCGCCGGCCGCGCCCGCCGGAAGAGCCAGCTCAGCGCGACGGTGATCCCGATGGCGAGCACCATGCCGAGCAGCGGCGCCAGCACGATGAACACGATGGGCAGCACCCAGCCGCTCATGATCAGCGCACCGAAGCCGGCCTTGGCGACGGCCGCCCCGCCGTAGCCGCCCAGCAGGGCGTGCGACGACGAGGTGGGGAGGCCCACGTACCAGGTGATCAGGTCCCAGACGATGGCGCCGAGCAGCCCGGCCAGGACCACGTTCGGGTCCACCACGGCCGGGTCGATGAGGCCCTTGCCGATGGTCTTGGCGACGGCGGTGCCGACGGTGAACGCG
>CAMLLJ010000195.1 GCA_946480845.1 uncultured Gemmatimonadota bacterium | reverse complement strand
TCCCGCCGCGCAGCACCCACGACGGCGTGGTGTAATAGTCGAGCGCGCCCTCGAGGGAATAGACGATCTGGTAGTTGAGCGGCGGCTCCGGCTCCTGCGGAAGCCCGCCGACGTAGATCCTGACCTTCTCCGCCTTGCCCACGCGGCGGATCCCCTCGGCGGCCAGGATGTTCACCATGCCCGGCGCGAGGCCGCAGTCGGGGATCACCGAGAGGCCCTTCGCCACCGCGGCGTCGTGCAGCTTCTTCTGCTCCATGACGATCTCGGTGTTCCCGCCGAGGTCGGAGAAGTGGCACCCGGCCTCGACCGCGAGCTTCGCCATGGGGCCGTTGAAGTAGTAGGGGATCGCGCTCATGACCGAGGCGTGTCCCTTCATCACGGCGAGGACGGCCGGATGGTCGGTGACGTCGAGCCGGACCACGTCCAGCCTGCCGCCGCCCGCGCTGGTCAGCCATTCCGGGAGGCTGTCCGGCTTGAGGTCCGCAAGGGTGACCCGGGTGACAGCGGCACTCTGGAGCAGGTCGTACGCGCACGCGCAGCCCTGCAGTCCGGCGCCGAGAACCAGCATCTTCATGGACAACCTCTGGAGCGTGGATCGGGGGTCGGGGACAAAGCCCCGGAAGATAGCCGTGATTGCCAAACCCGTTCAACCCGGCCGCAGGGCCGTAGATTCCCTCGATGACCTCACCCGATCTCCCGGTCCGGAGCGGCGACGCCACCCGCCAGCGCCTCCTCCGCGCAGCACTCGACCTCTACGCCGACGGAGGGATCCGGGACCTGACCACGCCGGTCATCGCCCGGAGGGCCGGGGTGGCGGAGGGAACCATCTACCGGCATTTCAGCGGGAAGGACCTGCTGCTCAACGAGGCGTATCGCGGCGCCCATCGCTGGGCGGTGGGAGTGATCGCGGAGCAGGCCGCCGGTCCCGGCGCCGGCCCTGGCGCGCGCGAGGTGCTGGAGCGGCTGGGCCGGAGGCTGGTCGAGGGCGCGTCGCGCGACCCGGCCGCGCTGCGCATGCTCCTGGATGGCGGACGGGAGTCGTTCATCGACGCCGAGAGCCGGGCGGTCGCGCGCCGCACCCGCGAGGCGCTCGAGCAGATCGTGGCCAGGGGGAAGTCGGAGGGAACGGTGCGGGCGGGCCCCGTCGAGCTGTGGGCCGCCGTCTGGCTGTCGGTGGTGTCGCTGGTCCTCGACCGCGTATGCAGCAGGGAATGGACGCCGGGCCATTCGCTGGTCGGGCCGGCGCTCGAGGCCGGCTGGGCGGCTATTGCCTCGCCTGGCGAACCGCTCCCGGAAAGAAGCTGATCCCGCCCGTCACCGGATGCGCAGGCGTCGTCTCGACGCGGCGCGGCGCGCCGCCGCCCAGCGGCCACACGTGGATCTGCCCGGCCCGGACGAAGGCCACGGAGTCGGTGCCCCATCGCGCGGGGCTCGTCGCATCCGCGGCGAGCCGCTCGGTTCCCTGGCCCGACACGACGCAGACCCCCTCCCCCGCCTCGCACGATTCCGCCCGCGCGAACGCCGGGGATCCCAGGAGCACCATGAACGCCGAATCCGCCTCGGCGCGATGCGCCGCTTCCAGCGGTTGCGGTGCCGTGCCCGGCGGCATGCCGTAACGCCAGGTGCCCCGGTCGGTCTCGATGTAGAGGGCGCTCCCGTCGGGCGCCCATGCCACGCGCCCGGGCGTGCCGGCGGTGCCCCGCAATTCGAGCTCCCGCTCGGCCCCACTCAGCAGGTTCATCACCCAGGCGGTGCGGACACCGCCATCCACTCCCGCCGGCTCGCGCAGGAAGGCCACGGCGCCGCCGTCGGGAGCGAGTGACGGCGCCAGCTCGCGCACCGGCGAGAAGGTGAGCGCGATCGTCTCGCCGGTGCGGCCGTGGATGGCGAAGAGGTCGGAGCCGCCCGAGCCGTCGGCGACGATGACCGCGTAGGGATCGGATCCGATTTCGACCCGGCCGCGCAGCGGCGGCAGCGTGCAGGCGGCGGTCATGGTGAGCAGCAGGAGCCCGGCCGGACGGCTCACTTCGCCAGCGTTTCGCCGTAGAACGCGAGGATGTGCGCCCACGCGCTGTCCACCGCCGGCGTGTCGGATCCGTTCCGCCCCGGCTTGAGGAAACCGTGCCCGGTGCCCGGATAGATCGAGTGCCGGAAGCGCTTGCCGAGGGACTGCATCGTGGCGGTGACCTGGGGCAGCGACGCGTTGATGCGGGCGTCGTTCTCGCCGTACACGCCGAGGACCGGCGCCTCGATCCGGGCGAGGGCGGCACTGTCGGGCGCGGGTCCGTAGCAGACGACCGCGGCGCGAAGCTTCGGGTTGGTAGTGGCGTAGCGGAAGCTCTGCCCGCCGCCCCAGCAGAACCCGATCGTGGCAATCTCCCCGCTGCGCACCGCCGGCAGCGTGTCGAGCCAGGCGAAGACCGCATCGAGGTCGCCGGTGACCCCGGCGGGCTCGAGCCGGCCGATGAGCTGCCGGCCGGAATCCGGCGTAGCCGGCGTCTCGCCGAAGCGCGAGGAGAGCAGGTCGGGCGCGAGGGCAACGTAGCCGTTCCGGGCGAGCCGGTCGGCGACGGAGCGCTCCCACGGCGTGAGGCCGGTGTTCTCGTGGATCACGATCACGGCCGGCGCCGGGGCGCTCGACTCGGGATAGGCGACGTACGCGCGCACCGAATCGGCGCCGGGCCGGGCAATGCGGACCCACTCGCCGTGGTGGGTGTCGGCCGCGGCAACCGTCCTGGGGGAGGAATCGCCGGCGGCGGTCTCGCCGGGCTGGCGCTGCGCGCAGGCGCTGAACAGGGCCGTCGCCGCGATGGCGCCCAGCGCGGTCCTGCCGATGGTGCGGATGCTCGAAGTCATGGCCGTCGCCTCATGGAGGTGAGGATGCGCGCGAGCACGCCGCCTTCGAGGCAGTCCTCGAAGGCGCGCGCCAGCGCCTCCATCGACTGATAGCGGTCGTCCGGCGCGAGGGCAAGCGCCCGGTTCACCACCGAATCGAGCCGGGCGGAGAGGTCGGGACGGAGCTCGCGGAGCCGGCGCGGCAGGCCGCGCAGCCGGGCCACCATCATCTCCTGCGCGTTCTTGCCGCTGAACGGCAGCGTGCCCGTGAACAGCTCGAAGCTGAGGACGCCGATGGCGTACACGTCGCTCCGCCCGTCGAGCGGCCGGCCGCGGATCTGCTCCGGGCTCATGAACTCGGGCGTGCCGAGCACGATGCCCGTCTGGGTGAGCTTGACCACCTCGGGCCCGGCGCGCCGCTCCTTGGCGAGCCCGAAATCCATGACCACCGCGCGCACCTCGCCGTCGGCGCCTTCCGGCACCAGCATGACGTTCTCGGGCTTGAGGTCGCGGTGCACGACGCCGAGGTCGTGGGCGTGCTGGAGGCCGCGGCACACCTGCGCGAGGATCGGGACGGCCTGCTCGGCCGTCACCTGCCGCGTGTGCCCCTCGAAGTCGGCAAGCGTCTCGCCGGCGAGGAACGGCATCACCAGGTAGAGCGAGCCCTCGGGCGTGGCGCCAAGGCGGAGGATGGGGCAGACGTTGGGATGGTCGAACCGCATCGCGATGGAGGCTTCACGGCGGAGCCGCTCGGCGGAGTCGGGATCGCGGGAGAGGCGGGGCGGCAGCATCTTGATCGCCACCGTGTCGCCCGTGTCGACGTCCTCGCCCTGGTAGACCCAGGACATCCCCCCCTCGCCGATCTTCCGCCCGATCCGGTAGCGGCCGTCGAGCACGCTCCCCGAGAGCGAGCTGAAGCGCGCGGTCTCATCCGGCTCGAGGTGGGGCGCATCGGCGTCGGCGGCGGACACGCGCGGCGTGGCCGCGGGCGAGACCTCGACCAGCGGCGTGCCGTCCAGCGGGCAGAAGCGCGCCGGCGGATCGAAATGCGTCTGGCACCGCGGGCAGCGGCGATTGTTCAATCGCGGACCCGGTTCCGGCCTTCGCTCTTGGCGCGGTAGAGGTGGGTGTCGGCGAGCTTGAGCAGCGATTCGCCATCGGTGACCCGCTCGTCGGGATACGAGGCGAGCCCGATGCTGATGGTGACCCGGACCGGCCGGCCCGGCTCCCCGAAATCGTGGCTGGAGACGCGCTTGAGCACCCGCTCGGCGAAGTTCCGGCTCTCCGCGAGCGTGGTCTCCGGCAGCAGCACGACGAACTCCTCGCCGCCGTAGCGGGCCACGGCGTCGGGCGAGCGCTGCTCGCGCTTGAGCAGGGCCGCGAGCTGCTTGAGGATGCGGTCGCCCACGAGGTGGCCGTGGGTGTCGTTGATCTGCTTGAAGTTGTCGATGTCGATCATCATGCAGGTGAGCAGCGACGCGTAGCGCGCCGCGCGGTCCATCTCCTGCTCGAGCTTCTCCGCCAGCGCGCGCCGGTTGAGCGTGCTGGTGAGGGGATCGGTGGAGGCGAGGTGGCGGAGCTGTTCCTGCCCGGAGACCGCGCGCTCGAGGTCGTACGCGCGCTCCAGCGACTGCACCGCCGCGGTGATGACCTGGTCGGCGAACTGCACGTCCTGCTGGTTGAGCGGGACATCGTCCTCGGTGGTGCGCAGGAAGAAGACGCCCGCCGGCCGCCCCTTGAGCGCGAAGCGCATCGCGATCGCCGAGCGGCAGGGAATGGGCCGGCCCTCGGACTGCCACTCCGAGCGGATCTCCTCGTAGATCGGGTCGGTGGAGACGTCCTGCGCGAGGACCAGCTCGCCGGTGTCGAGCGCGTGGCGGATCTCGGGATAGCGCTGCAGGTCGATCTCGAGGCTCCGGAGCGTCGGGTTCTCGTAGGCCGCCACCACGGTGCCGCGCGGGTCGCCCGGCTCGGCGAGGATGATCGAGCACCGGGAGATCTTGAGGCCCTGGGCCACGCGGCGCACCAGCACCTGGAAGATCTCGTCGGGCTTGAGCGAGCTGGCCACCTCGTGGAGGATGTCCACCATCTCCGAGCGCGAGCGCGCCTCGGTCCGCGCCTGGTTGAGCTCGCGGCCCACCCGCAGGTGCGCCTTCACCCGGGC
>CAMLLJ010000194.1 GCA_946480845.1 uncultured Gemmatimonadota bacterium | reverse complement strand
AGAGCGCGCTCGCCTTGAGGCGGTCCTTCACCTCGTCCCAGAGCGCCGCCTTCCGGAGCGCTCCCTCCACCGCCTCGTCCAGCTCCGCCCCGCGAAGCCGGCCCACCCGGTTCTCCACCCGGAGCCCGGCCGCCACGTTGTCGTAGATCGACATCGTGGGGAATGGCGTCGGCCTCTGGAAGACCATGCCGATGCGGCGGCGGAGCTGCATGGCGTTGACGCGCGGTGCATAGATGTCCTCGCCATCCAGCAGGACGCGCCCCGTGATCCAGCCGCCGTCCGTCAGCTCGTGCATCCGGTTGAGCGTGCGCAGGAAGGTGGACTTCCCGCAGCCGGAGGGCCCGATCAGCGCATGCACCCGGTTGGCGGCAAACGCCAGCGACACGCCCTTCACCGCGGTGAATTTCCCGTACATCGCGGTGAGCTTGTCGGTGGCCATCTTCGGGGGCGCCTCAGCCATGCGGCCTGGCGCGTCCGCGGAGAGCGAGCCGGGCGCCGACGCTGAGGACGAAGACGACGATGATGAGGACCAGAGCGGACGCCCAGGCGAGCTGGTGCCACTCCTCGTAGGGGCCTGTGGCATAGGTGAAGACCGTGAGCGGGAGCGCCGCCATCGGCTGGTCGAGGTTCACGCTCATGTACTGGCTGCCCAGCGCCGTGAAGAGCAGGGGCGCGGTCTCGCCGGCGATGCGGGCGACGGCGAGGAGGCTCCCGGTGATGATGCCGGGGAGCGTGCTCCGGACCACGATGGCGAGGCTGGTGCGCCAGCGCGGGTAGCCCAGCGCGAGGGCGGCCTCGCGCAGCGACCCGGGCACCAGCTTGATCATCTCCTCCGTGGTGCGGAGGACCATGGGGACCATCAGGATCGCCAGCGCGATGCTGCCGGCGAGCCCGGAGAAGTGCTTCTGCGTCGCCACGATCCAGGCCCACGCGAAGACGCCCACCACGATCGACGGCGTGCCGTTGAGCACGTCCGCGACGAAGCGCGTGACCCAGGTGAGCCGGTGGCCCGGATACTCCGCGCAGTAGATCCCGGCGGCGATGCCCACCGGCAGCCCGATCGCCGAGGCGACCCCGACGATGAGCAGCGTGCCGACGATCGCGTGCGCCACGCCGCCGCCGGTCTCGCCGGCGGGCGCGGGGGTCTGGGTGAAGAAGGCGACGTTGAGGCTGCCGGCTCCCCGGATGAGCAGGTCGGCGAGGATGAACACCAGGGGCAGGAGGGCGATGATGACGGCGGCACCCATGAGCGCCACCATCACCCGGCTCCGGAGCCGGCGGCCGCCCCGGCTCACAGCGCGCTGCTTCCGGCGCCCGACCCGCGCGCCACCCGCCAGATGAGGAGCCGGGCCGCCGCGTTCACCAGGACGGTCACCGCGAACAGCACCAGCGCGACGTAGGCGAGCGCGGAGAGGTGCATGTCGCCGACGGCCTCGCTGAACTCGTTGGCGATGGCCGCGGCCATCGTGTAGCCCGGCGCGAAGAGCGATGCCGCGATCTCGTGGCGGTTGCCGATGAGCATGGTCACCGCCATCGTCTCCCCCAGCGCGCGGCCGAGGCCGAGGATGATGGCGCCGAGGATGCCCGAGCGCGCGTAGGGCACGACGGCCGTGCGCACGGCCTCCCAGCGCGTCGCGCCCAGCGCCAGCGCGGCCTCGCGCTGGCTGTCGGGCACGGCGCGCAGCACCTCCCGCGAGACCGACATGATGTAGGGCATCACCATGATCGCGAGGATGATCGCCGCCGAGAGCATGGACGGCCCGTAGATCGGGCCCGCGAAGATGGGCAGGAACCCGAGCGTTGCCTCGAGGAACGGGTAGACGGTGGCGCGCAGGAAGGGGATCAGCACGAAGATCCCCCAGAGGCCGTACACCACGCTCGGGATGGCGGCCAGCAGCCCGATCACGAACGCCACCGGCTGGCGCACCGCCATCGGCGCGAACTCGGTGAGATACACCGCGACGCCCAGCGAGAGCGGCACCGCGATCAGCAGCGCCAGGAACGAGGAGAACAGCGTGCCGAAGATGAGCGGCAGCGCGCCGAAGCGCCCCGTCACCGGGTTCCACTCGCTCGAGGTGACGAACCCGAGCCCGAACTCCCCGATGGCAAGGCGCGAGCCGACCCACAGCTCGTACACCAGGAAGCCCAGCAGGAGCGGGATCGCCACCGCGGCGGCGGTGAGCAGCGCCCGGAACAGGACGTCGCCGTAGCTGCGGCGCTCGAGTGGCGCGATGGCGGCTGCGCTCATGCGGGGCGCCCGGTCACATCTGCCCGAGCCGCGCCTGCACCAGCTCGATCACCGGCACGGGGAGCGGCGCGTAGTGCAGGTCGGATGCGAGGCGCTGCGCCTCGGGCGTGATCATCCAGGTCATGAAGTCCCTGATCAGCCGGCCCTTGGCCGAGTCGGCGGGGGTGGGGTGCACCAGCAGCCAGGTGAACGATGCGATGGGATACGCCGCCGCGCCGGGGGCATTGGTGATGGAGACCCGGAAGTCCGTGCCCGCCTGCAGATCGGCGGCCGCCGCCGCGGCGGAGACGCTGTTGAGGGTCGGCTCGACGAAGTTGCCCGCCGCGTTCTGCACGTCGGCGTAGGGGAGTCCATTGCTGATCGCGTAGATCAGCTCGACGTAGCCGATGGTCCCCGGGTTCTGCTTCACCTGCTGGGTGACGCCCTCATTGCCCTTGCCGCCGAGGCCGGTCGGCCAGCTCACCGAGGTGGCCGCGCCGACTTTCTCCTTCCACTCCGGCGACACCTTGGAGAGATAGTCGGTGAAGATGAACGTGGTGCCCGAGCCGTCGGAGCGGTGGACCACGAGGATCGCCTGGTCGGGCAGGGCGACGCCCGCGTTGAGCGCGGCGATCCGCCGGTCATTCCAGCGGGTGATCTTGCCGAGGAAGATGTCCGCGATCGTCGCGCCGTCAAGCTTGAGGCGGGTCTGGCCCAGCGCCGGGAGGTTGTAGGTCACGACGTCGGCGCCAAGCACCGTCGGGATGTGGAGCACGTTGCCGCTCACGGCCGCGATCTGCTCGTCGGTCATCGGCCCATCCGTCGCGCCGAAGTCGACCGTGCCCTCGGTGAACTGGCGGATGCCGCCGCCCGAGCCGATCGACTGATAGTTGATGCGCACGCCGGTCTGCCGATGGTACTCGTCGAACCACTTGGTGTAGATCGGGTTGGGGAAGGTGGCCCCGGCGCCGGTGAGCGCGCCGGTGGCGTTCCCGGCCGCGGCCGCGGACCCCGCTGCTGACGGAGGGGCGTCGCCCGGGGAGCAGGCGATCGCGAGCGCGGCCGCGAGGCCGCCGGCGAAGTAACGCGGTGTCCTGCGGGTCATGAAGACTCCCTGCTTCGATGAAGGTGAGCCCTGCACGTCATCAGAACGAGAACGACGCCTGGAGCAGCGCCTGTGACCGCGCGGCGGCCGCCGCCGGGCTGGGCGCGCCCCCCTCGTAGGAGAGGTGGTCCACGTCGGCGAGCAGGCGCAGGTTGGGGGTCACCTGATAGGCGACACCGCCGATGTAGCGGGTCCGGCGGTCGTCGGGCCCGTCGGTATCGGGATCGACCACGTCCACCCGGCCGATCACGCTGACCGGCGAGCGGGGAATTCGCAGCACGCCGAAGGCGGTGATCACCCGGCCGCTGACCGTCTCGGGGTCGGGGAGGGCCGGCGCGGGCGGGTCGTCCCGGCGGTCGCGGGTCACGGCGTACTCCCCGGCCAGGGTGACCAGCTTCGACCGGTACGAGAGCATGCCCAGGGCGCGCTGCCGGATGCCGCCGCCGGTGGGCGAGCCGGTCTGGCCATAGCCGGAGAGTCGGAGACCGCCGGTGCGGCCCGCATCGTCCGTCGGGAGCAGGCGCACCGAGACCCGGCCCATGAGGTCCTTCCCCTTGTCGTCCGGGGCGCGGTTGTAGCCCTCCCCGTTGTAGATGCCGGCCTGGGCGGTCACTCGTTCAGCCCCCCACGATCCATCCACCCCGGCGCCGAAATCGGACGACGACATGTAGCCGTTCCGGTCCACCGCGACCGTCCCCTGCATCCGGTAGTCCCAGAGGGTCTCCTCGAACTCGATCCAGGGCGTCTGCATCTGGCCGAGCTTGAGGGTGATGGGGCTGCCGTCCGGCGTGTACGCGCCGTAGGCGTACTTGAGCCGGTAGGCGAGCGATCCGTCGTCCACGCGGTAGATGTCGCCCGTGACCCGGGTGGCGAAGCCGCCGCCCAGCGACCCCGTCACGTTGATGTAGGCGCGCATGATGTCGAAGTTGTTCGCGCCGTCGGCCTCGTCCGCGAGCTGATAGAGGTACTGCGCATACACGACGCCCCCGACCTTCACCTGCGGGGCCTTCTCCTGTGCCGCCGCCATGGCCGGCAGCATGCCGAGCATGACCACCCCGACGGCGGCCCGACTTCGCGTCATCTACGACCTCGCAGCAATAGTGACCTCCGCGCCGGAACCACTGCGCGCAGCCAATGAAGCATCGGCGGGTAACGGCCGGTCACGAGGATTGTCACGGGGATGTAACAGAGTCGGGACGGGCGGCGGCTGCACGCTGCCGTCTCAGGAGGGGTATGTCAGCGCCGCGCCCAGGAGCCCACCGGCCAGGATGAGCCACGCCGAGTTGATCCGGGATGCGAACAGCGCGACCGCCGCCATCACCGCGATACCGAGCGTCGGCAGGTCCAGGATCGCGTCGCGGCCGAGCTGCCAGGTGACGACGGCCATGAGCGCCAGCGATGCGACGGTGACCCCGTCGAGAAACGCCCCCGCGGTGGGAGAGCGCCGGATCCGCGGGATGAGCGGCCCGCTGGCCGCCACGAAGACGAAGGCCGGGAGGAAGATCGCGACGGTGGCGACGATCGCGCCCGGGGTGCCCGCGAGGAGATAGCCGATGAACGTGGCGGTGGTGAACAGCGGACCGGGGGTCACCTGGCCGATCGCGACGGCGTCGAGGAGCTGCTGCCCCGTGAGCCACCCCAGCCGCTCGACGAAATCGGCGCGCAGGAATGCGAGCAGGACGTACCCGCTTCCGAAGAGCACCGAGCCGATCTTGAGGAACGTCACGAACAGGGACCCGAGGCTGAACGTCGCCGCCGTGCCCTGCATC
>CAMLLJ010000193.1 GCA_946480845.1 uncultured Gemmatimonadota bacterium | reverse complement strand
CTTCGGGCTGGAACGCCGACGCCATCCTCGATGCGCTCAAGGCCAGCGCCGAGTCCTCGGGTACGAAACTGGGCGACGCCATGCAGCCCGTCCGCGTGGCGCTCACCGGCTCCACCGTCTCCGAGCCGGTCAACGAGCTGCTCGCCGTGGTGGGCCGCGACGCCTCCCTCGACCGCCTCCGGCGCGCCACTGGCGCGTAGCCGGCCCCGCCGGTTTATAGTTGAACATGACGGACGAACCGACCCCGCCCGAGTCCCCTTCACCCGATGCCCCGTCCCCGGTGGCGCTCGCCGCCACCGAGACGCCGGTCGAGCTGCGCGTCGCCCTGATCGAGGACGACCGCACGCCCGAGGGCATGGTCTGCATGGGCACCTTCCGCGGGGACCGGCTCATCGCGCGCTGCGTCCTCCCCCCCGCGGCCTGGGAGCAGATCGAGGACTACGGCCTCTTCGACGAGCCGGTGCCGGTGGTGCTGGTCGCGCGCGAATCGCCGCCGGGGCTCCAGTGCCAGCTCTTTGCGATGGTGCCGGTGCCGGATACCGAGGACGAGCTGGACGACGAGGAGGGAGACGAAGAAGGCGAGGAGCCCTGGGCCGCGAGCGTGCCTGGTGCGGGCTACGAGGCCGCCGTCGCCGGCGAGGACGAGGATGACGACGACGATGACGGCGAGGATGACGAGGACGACGAAGCCGGGGTGACGCCCCTGCCCCTCGGCAACATCGTCCGCTACGAGCGGGACCGCGTGCACCCCGACAGCCTCCCCCACGAGGCCGCCGACGTGCTGATGAAGATCATCGAGGGAAAGACGTCGGAGGTCGTGGACCGCGCGCTGGCGGACCTACTCGGCTTCTGAGACGACCTGGAAGGCCTGCGCCGCCCGGGCCCGCACGGCCTCGAGCACGGCGGGCGGCGGCACCGGGGGAGGAGGCGGATCGGGCGCGCCGCCGAATTTCATCGCCGGGTCGTGCATGGCCGAGGATTCGAGGTAGAAGAAGATCACCTCGTGCCGCTGTTCCGGGTCCACGGTCCGCACGTACCGGTCCATGACCCAGCTCGGACCCGCCGCAATTCCCCGCGCCGCCAGAAACTCCCTGATCGCCGGAACGTCGAACAGCCCGATCTGCCGGAGCGCCCAGGTCTGGTGCAGGTACTCGTGGGCCCCAAGGCGCGCCATCTCGAGCCTCGGGTAATTGAACGAGTGGTCCACGCCGGCGGGATAGCCCTCGAAATGCGCCAGGAAGGCGCGGCGAAGCCGGCCGTCCGCCGTGTCGCCGAACATGAACGCCTCGACCAATGCGCCGGTCGGCACCTCGTACCGGACGGCCCCCAGGTAAGCGAGATCAGGCGAGACGCGCACGCTGACCCGCGGGAGCGCCGGCGACTCGAGGACGTGATGGACCTGCCGCGCGGGCCGGGCATCCTGCGCCGCCGCGGTCCCGCTGAGGATCACGATCAGGCCGATGGCCACCGCCCCAGCCCTACGCAAGCATCTCCGACCTGAACCGCCAGATCCTCCGCAGCAGCTCATCCAGATGCCCATGCACCACGAAGGCGTCGACCGCCGCCGACGTCGCCGCGGCATCGGCCCCCCAGAGTCCCACCCGCTTCACTTCGCCATCGAGGTCCGCCTGCACGTACACCCGCTCGTCCTCACTCATGAGCGTGGGCAGCTCGGGCGCGAACTGCTGGGTCACGGCATTCACGCCCGGCCCGCCGATCGCGATGGTGGTGAGCTGCTGCAGCACGCGGCTCTCCAGGTACCACTCGTCGTCCGTGACCACGGCGCGCCGGTAGGTCTGGCCCTCACCGCGACGGTCGATCTCACCCTGCAGCCAGAGGGCGAGCGTGCGGTCGCGATTCGACTCGGTCGTGCCGCCGGTCACCACCACGATGGTCTCTTCGGTGTCGAGCAGTTTCACTCGTCGGGCTCCAGGGATGGCCGTGGCTCGGGCGGCGTGCGCTGGTTGCGCTCGAATTCACGCTCGCGCTCCTTGCGCTCGCGGATCTCGCGGATGGCGCCCTTGAACTCCTCGACGTTCGCCGCGCGCTGCGCCGCCCGCTGCAGGTCCTGGTACATCTCGCCCGAGCGGTCGAAGGCACGCGACTCGTTGCCCCGCGCCGGGATCGGCAGCAGCGCGAGCACGGCGGCGGGGATCCGGAGCCCGGCGACGTAGATCCACTTCGAATCCAGCCCGAACTTGCTCCCCGCGATCGTGGTGGTCCAGCTCGGCAGCTCGGTGGCGCGCGACGCGGGGTCGAGGGCCACCGAGTCAAGGAAGGTCTGGATGATCGCGGTAACCGCGCTGTCCACCAGCTCGGTGTGGGAGCGCGTGAGCCGCTGGGCCAGCTCCTTCGGGGGCAGCGGCAGGGGTCGCACCCAGAGGCGCCCACGCGCAAAGCCGGGGCCGAGCCTGCCGTATCCCGGCGCGTCCGGCGCCTCCGCGGTGTCCGCCGGCGCCTCGGGGTCTCCGGCCGCGGGTGCCGCGATGGCGTCGGGAAGCGCGGCAACGGGCGCCGATGGCGATACGACCGGCGGCCGCCGCTCCGGCAGAGGTAGCGGCTCCGACCGCTCCACCGCGACCGCCGGGTATGGCGGCAGCTCGACCATCCGGAGCGTGGGCGCCGGCAGTGCGGGCGCGCGCATGACCCGCCCTTCGATCGTGACCGTCAGGAACAGCACCAGGTGGACGCCCGCGCTCGCCGCGAGCGCCAGGCGCGACAGCCGCCGCGGCTGCGGTGGAAGCAGCTCAACCGGACGACGCGGCAACCGTCTCCCGGGGCTCGCGGGCGATCGCCTCGCCGAGCCGCCGGACCCCGTCGGCCAGGCGCTCGGCGCCCGCCGTGAGTGCGATCCGGAAGAAACCCTCGCCGGCCGGGCCGAACCCGGCCCCCGGCAGCACGATGGTCCCCGTCTGCTCCATGGCGCGCCGGGCAAAGGGCTGCGACCTGATCCCTGCCGGCAGCGGCACCCAGAGGTACATCGACGCCTTCGGCGTCTCGACCTCGAGCCCGATCTCACGCAGCGCCGCGACGCCCGCATCCCGCCGCCGCTGCAGCTCGGCGCGGATCGGCGCCACGAACTCCTCGCTTCGCTCGAGTGCCACGCACCCCGCCTTCTGGATGGCCAGGAAGGGGCCGGTGTCCACGTAGCTCTTCACCCGTGTCAGCGCGTAGATGAGCTTCGCGTTGCCGACGGCGTAGCCGAGGCGCCAGCCGGTCATCGCGTAGCTCTTGGACAGCGAGAGGTACTCGACCGCGACGTCGCGCGCGCCGGGAATCTGGAAGATGCTGGGGGCCACGTAGCCGTCGAAGGTGAGGTCCACGTAGGCGTTGTCGTACGCGAGCAGGATGCCGTGCTTGCGGCAGATCGCCACCGACTTTTCGAGATACTCCATCGGCGCGATCGCCGCCGTGGGGTTGTTCGGGTAATTGAGGTATGCCACCTGGGTGCGGTCGAGCACGGAGGCGGGAATCTTGTCCCAGTCGAGCAGGAAGTCGGTCTCCGGCCGGAGGCCGCAAATGACCGGCTCGGCGAGCGAGAGCAGCGCGCCGCCGATGTACGCCTGGTACCCGGGCTCCGGCACCAGCACCACCTCGCCGGGATTGCACACGGCGAGCGGGATGTGCGACAGCCCTTCCTTCGAGCCGATCAGCGGCAGGATCTCAGTCATCGGGTCGAACTGCTGGCCGAACCGCTGCTCCACGAACGCCGAGCAGGCCTTCCGGAACTCGGGGAGGCCCTGCTGGAACCCGTACTTGTGGTAGCGCAGGTCGTCCATCGCCGCCTTGAGCGCGTCGATCACCGGCGCGGGCGGCGGATAGTCGGAGTCGCCGGCGCCGAGGTCGATCACGTCCACGCCCTGCTCGAGGAGGCGGCGCTTGATCGTGGGGATCTCGGCGAGCGGGTATCCCGGAAGCTGGGCGATGCGGTCGCTGGTGCGGATCATGTGTCCTCTTCGGCCATGACGTGATTGCTCAGGACGCCGACCCCGGGGATCTCCACCTCTACGACGTCCCCAGGGGCGAGCGCGCCCACACCGGCCGGCGTGCCGGTGGCGACCAGGTCGCCCGGCTCGAGGGTCATGACGCCGCTGATGTAGGAGAGGAGCTCCGGAATCGAAAAGTGCATCTCGGTGCTGGGGGCGCGCTGCCGCTCGGCGCCGTTGAGCCGGGTGATCACCTCGAGCGCGCGCCAGTCGAGTCCGTTGGCCACTCGAGGCCCCACCGGGCAGAAGGTGTCGAAGCCCTTCGCGCGGCCCCACTGCCCGTCGGGCTTCTGCAGGTCGCGAGCGGTGACGTCGTTGACGCAGGTGAAGCCGCCGATCCCCTGCTCCGCCTCCGAGGGCGACGCGCGCTTGAGCCGGCGCCCGATCACCACGCCGATTTCCCCCTCGTATTCCACCTGCGACGAGACGCGCGGCAGGATGATCGGCCCGCCCGACGGCACGATGGCGCTGGGCGGCTTCAGGAAGATCATCGGGCGCTCGGGCAGCTCGTTGCCCAGCTCCTTCGCATGGGCCACGTAGTTTCGCCCGACACAGACGATCTTGGAGGGTCGTGCCACGGTCATACGCTCGCTCCGATTCCGGCCCGCGCGAAGAAGTCTTCCACCTTGGTCCTTACCTGTGCCCACGTTCCCACCACCCGCTCCGCCCGCGGCAGCCCGCCCAGGACCAGCGGCCCGTAGCGCTTCGTCACGACGCGGCTGTCGAGCAGTACGACGACGCCGGTGTCGCGCCGGCTGCGGATCAGCCGCCCGAAGCCCTGCTTCAGCTTGAGCGCCGCGTGCGGGAGCAGGTAGCCCATGAAGCCGTCCTCGCCCTGGTCGGCCAGGCGCTCGAGGCGCGCCGACGTCACCGGCTCCGACGGAACCTTGAAAGGTAGTTTGGTCAGCACGAGGGTGCGGAGCGCGCGGCCCGGCACGTCCACGCCCTCCCAGAACGAGTCGGTGCCGAGCAGGATCGCGTTGCCCGCCTCGCGGAAGCGGCGGAGCAGGATGTCGCGCGTGGCCTCGCCCTGGACCAGCAGCGGCCAGCGCGCGCCCAGCTCGCCGCGGAGCGCGTCGGCGGCGCGGCGCAGCGCGGCGTGGCTGGTGAAGAGCACGAACATCCCGC
>CAMLLJ010000192.1 GCA_946480845.1 uncultured Gemmatimonadota bacterium | reverse complement strand
TCGTGCGCGATGCCGCCGGTGAGCTGGCCGACGGCCTCCATCTTCTGCGCCTGGCGCAGGCGCTCCTCCAGCCGCTGCCGGTCGCCCACGTCGCGCATGATCGCCTGCACCAGTCCGTCCTCGCGCAACCGTGACGAGATCTCCACGCTCAGCCAGGTCCCGTCGGCGCGCAGGAGACGCCGCTCCTGCAGCACGGTGCCGCCGCGCAGCATCTCGCCGTCCGGGAGCGGCTGCCGTCCCAGCTCCTCGGGCCCCATCAGGTCCGCCAGGGTGCGCGCGAGCAGCTCGGCGCGGTCGTACCCCAGCATGGTGCAGGCGCGGGGATTGACGTCCACGAACCGCCATTCCAGGTCGGTCACGACGATCCCGTCCGACGCCTCGTTCAGCAGCGTGCGGTAGCGCGCCTCCGAGGCCTCGAGCGCCCGCTCCGCCGCGATCCGCCGGGTGAGGTCGTGGACGATCGCGAACTGGAGCTGGCGCCGGGGCATCGGGACGAGCCCCGAGTAGACCTCCACCTGGCGCACGTCGCCACCGGCGGTCCGGTGCTCCTCGAACACCGACAGGGTCTCCGCACCCGGGTGCCCGGCGCTCCGCACCGCGACGACCAGGTCGCCGAGCGGCCGGTCCACGAGCTGCGCGCGGCTCCAGCCATAGAACGCCGCCGCGGCCGGATTGGCGTCGAGGATCACGCCGCGCTCGGGGTCGATGATCAGGGCCACGGCGGTGGTCCGTTCGAACATCGTCCGGTAGCGCTCCTCGCTCTGCGCCAGCGAGCGGCTGGCCAGGCGCAGCGCGACGTAGAGCAGCGTCGCGCTCAGGCCGACGAAGACGAGTCCCTTGGCGGTCTGATAGCGGGTGACCACCTCGGTGCCGAGGGGACCGCCGATCAGGGCTGCCGCGCGGTCCGATGTCAGGATCCAGAGCGCGCCGAGCACCGCATAGAGCAGCGCGATCGAGGCGGGGGTGAGGTAGCGGTGGGACCTGGCGATCCGCCCGCGGCGGCCCTGCAGGAGTGGGGAGGTCACGGGGCAGCGCGCCGCAGCGGGGATTCGGCACGCGGCGCGGTGCGGCGGTAGCGGCGGGACGCAGCCAGGCGGCGACTGTGGCGCATGTCGCTTGCACGCGTACTCGCCGCCATCGACGCGCTGCACGACCTGCCGCGGCTCCTGGGCGAGCTGGGCCACGAGCCGCTCTGGCAGGAGCTCTCGCCCATGCACGGCGCGCGGCGCGCGGCGGCTGTGGGCCGCCACGGAGATTTCACCTGGCTCGCTGTGGAGGCCGAGTCCTCCGCCGTGGTGCTGGCAGGACGCATCGCGCGACGCATGGCCGAAGAAGGTCGTGTAGCCGGGGTGCTTGCATTCTACCCTGCCGGACGGGAAATGGGCATAGGGATCGGCTTCGGCGCGTGCGGTGTGCTCCGGCTCGACCTCGATGCCCCTTCCCCGGTCGGGCTCGCATCGCTCGCGCGGCTTCGGGGCGGCGGCGAACGGTCGGCCACCGCGTACGCCGCGCGTGCGGAAGCGGCGGTGGCCGGCCGCGGCGTGGGCCGGGAGTTCTTCCGCCAGTTCCGGGAGACGCTGCACTCGCTCGAGGCAGCCATCGTGGGCGGCCCCCACCGCCAGTCCGACCGACGCTCGCTCGCGCTGCTCCAGCTCACCCGGGTGCTCTTCCTCTACTTCGTGCAGAGCAAGGGCTGGCTCGACGGGCGCCCCGACTTCCTTCCGCGCGCGGTGGACGCCTGCCTGGCGCAGCGCCGCGGCCTCCACCGGCACCTGCTGCAGCCGCTCTTCTTCGGCACGCTCAACCGGCCGCAGCCGGAGCGCAGCGCCGCGGTGCACGGCTTCGGCCGGATCCCCTTCCTGAACGGCGGCCTCTTCGAGCCGCACGCGCTGGAGCGCCGGTACCGCGTCCGCATTCCCGATGCCGCCTGGCGCGATGCCTTCGACCGGCTCTTCGAGCGATTCCACTTCACCGCGGCGGAGGCGGAGGGCGAGGGGCCGTCGATCGGCCCCGACGTGCTGGGACGGACCTTCGAGGGCGTGATGGACCCGGCCGAGCGGAAGGCATCGGGGACCTTCTATACGCCGGCCCGCCTGGTGCATGAGGTCGTCGCCGCGGGAATCGCGGCGTTCGCATCGGCCCGCCTGGGCGGCAGCGACGCCGATGCCTCAGCCGCACTCGAGCGCCGGGACCCCGGCGCCGTTGCGCTGCTCGACGGCATCGCGGTGCTCGACCCTGCCTGCGGTTCGGGCGCCTTCCTGCTCGGTGCCCTGGAGCAGCTCGCACGGTATCGTGCGGGTCCCGACGGCACGGCTGCCGCGCGCCGCGAGGTGCTCCGGCGCAACCTGTTCGGCGTGGACCTCGACGCGATGGCGGTGCGGCTGGCGGAGCTGCGGCTCTGGCTCGCAGTGGTCGCCGACGATCCGGCGGACCACCCCGGTGCGGTGCGCCCACTTCCTAACCTCGACTGCCTGATCCGCCAAGGCGACAGCCTGTTCGATCCGGACGGGCTCGCGCCCGGCGCCGATCCCGGGCTGGCCCGCCGCGCCGGCGCGCTCAGGGCGCGCCTCGTCGTCGCAACCGGGGCGGCCAAGCGCGCAGCCGCGGCCGAGCTGCGCGCGCTCGAGCTCGCGGCGGCACGGGACGGCTGTGCGGCGGCCGAGCGGCAACTCGAGCGGGACGCGGCGGCGCTGCTCGCGGCGGCGCGCGCGCCGACACTCTTCGGGGGTCCGGTGCGGCCGGATGCATCGCTTCGCGCCCGCCTCCGGTCCCTCCGCTCCGCGCTCTCCCGCACCCGGGCCGCCCGGCGGCGCCTCCTCCGCGAGAATGCGGTTCCCTGGTTCCACTACCCGAGCCACTTCGCCGACGTAATGGCGCGCGGCGGGTTCGACCTGGTGATCGGCAACCCGCCGTGGGTGCGCGCCGAGGAGCTGGCGCCCGAGCTGCGAGAGCGGCTGGCCGCACGGTATCGCTGGTGGCATGGGAGCAGGACGGGCGGCTATACCCATCGGCCCGACTTCTCGATCGCGTTCCTCGAGCGCGGGCACGAGCTGGCCCGGCCCGGCGGTGCGGTCGCCATGCTGGTGCCGGCCAAGCTGGCGGCGGCGGGCTACGCCTCGGCGGCGCGCGAGGCGCTGGCCGCGCGCACCACCATCCATGCGATCGCCGACCTCACCGGCGATGTGCGCGCGTCGTTCGACGCCACGGTATATCCGCTGGCGCTGGTCACGACGCGCCGGCCGCCGGCCGCGGCTCACCTGGTCCGTCCCGTGCTCGCAGCGCATGCAGCCGGAATTCCGCAGCGCGAGCTGAGCGGCGCCCCGTGGATCATGGGCGGCGGCACTGCGCGGCTCATCGAGCGCCTCCGCCGCGAGCATCCCGCCCTCGGCGATCGCCACCGCTGCCGCCTCGGCGTGAAGACCGGCGCGGACGAGGTCTTCCTCGATCCGCCGGCGGTGGAGCCCCACCTCCTGCGCTGGGCGGTGCGCGGGCGCGACGTCCGGCCATTCGCCGTCGAGCCGAAGCGGCGGATCCTCTGGACGCACGATGGGAACGGCGCGCCGCTCGCCTCGCTTCCCGACCTCGCCGCCCGCCACATCGCCGCCGCCGCGGCTGCGCTCCGGCAGCGCGCCGACTACGCCGGCGGCCCGATCTGGATGCTCGTCCGCACCGACGCGGCGCTGGCCCGGCACCGAGTCGTCTGGCGGGACCTCTCGCTGGTCGTGGCCGCGGCCGCGCTCACCGGCGCCGGCGCGCCGGCACTGGTGCCGCTCAACACCTGCTACTGCATCAGCACCCGGAGCGCCGCCGAGGCGCATGCGCTCGCGGCGTGGCTCAACTCCACGTGGATTCGCGGCATCGCGCGCGCCATCGCCGCGCCCGCGTCGGGCGGGTTCTCGCGATACACGGCGGCCACCATCGCCGCGATGCCCATTCCCGCGGAGCCGGAGGACCCGGTGCTCTGCGAGATCGGGCGTGAAGCCGCGCATGCGGCGGCGTCCGTCCCGCACTCCAGGCACGACGCCGATGCGGGCTGCCAGCAGCGGATCGACGACCGCGTGGCCGCGCTGCTTGCGCTCACTGAAGCCGACCGCGATGTCCTGGCCGCTGCCGCCCGACGCCCCACGCATCGTCGCTGAGGCGCTCGAGGCGCTGGGGGAGCCGCCGTTCCCGCTGCGCGCCGGGCCGCCCGCGCCGGCGCTGGCCGTGGCGGCGGCTATCGCGCGTGCCGCGCTCCCGCCGGAGCGCGACATGCCTGTGCCCGCCTGGCTCCGCCCCAGGCAGGCCACGCTGGTGCGCCGCGCCCTGGCCGCGCTCGACGCGCACGGCGGCGTGCTGATCGCCGAGCCGACTGGCACGGGGAAGACGTGGATTGCGCTGGCCGCTGCGACGCTCTCGGCGCGCGGCCCGTATCATTGCCTGGTCCCCGCGGCCATCGCCGGCCAATGGCGCGCCACCGCCGCCCGGCTGGGCATCGACGTCGTGGTCACCTCGCACGAGCAGGCCAGCCGCGGGCGCCTGCCGCCCGCCGGGGCCGTGGCGATCGTGGACGAGAGCCATCACTTCCGCAACCCCGCAACGCGCCGGTACGAGCACGCCGCGCGCTGGCTGGTGGGCCGGCGCGCCATCCTGCTCACGGCGACACCGGTGGTGAACCGGATCGCCGACCTCTGCGCACAGCTTGCGCTGGCGCTCAGGGACGATGCGCTCGCGCACGCGGGCATCGCCTCGCTCCGCGCCCTCGGCGCGGTGCAGGCGGGCGGCGGCGCGCGCACGCTTCCAGCCGCCATCGCGCGCGTGCTGCTCGCCACCGGAGGTCCGGACCGCGCGCTGCCGGAGCGGCGGATCGTCGTGGAGCAGCCCGGCGGCGCGCTCGCGGAGGCAGTGCGGGCCATCGACGCGCTCGCCCTCTCGCGCTCCGCTCCGATCGCCGCGCTGATCCGCGGCCTGCTGCTCCGCGCGGCGGCGTCGAGTCCCGCCGCGCTCGCGGGCGCCCTGCGCCGGTATCGCCTGCTGCTGCTGCACGCCTCTGATGCAAGAGCGGCCGGTGTCACGCCCGGCCGGGCAGCGCTCCGCCAGTGGATCGGCGAGGCCGCGGAGCAGACGGCGCTCTGGCCGCTGCTCGCCGAGGACGGCGACCCCGAGCTGGT
>CAMLLJ010000191.1 GCA_946480845.1 uncultured Gemmatimonadota bacterium | reverse complement strand
CGCGCCGATGCCGCGCCCGCGGAACTCGGGATGCACGACCATCATCCCGATCCAGGCGAGGGTGCGGCCGTAGGTAGTGGTGGTGACGGTGCCGACCAGGCGGCCGTCCTCGCGCGCGGCGAAGCAGCCGGCCGGCTCGAGGCGGATGAGGCGCAACCAGTCGGCGGGGAGCTGGTTCCATCCTTCGGCCGTGCTGAGGGCGAAGGCGGCGGGGACGTCGGCCTCCGCCAGCACGTCGGTCCGCGGCGCCACGGTCAGCGGCGCCGGCGGCGCGCCGCGTTCCTCGTCGTGCGGTAGAACATGAGCGCGGGCACCGACACGGAAAGGAAGGCGAGCCCCTGCACGTACGGCATCCAGCCGGCGCCCCGTGCCCCGCCCCACGCCGCGAGCGCGAACAGCGCAGCCGGCACGAGGCCGACGCCGGCGAAGATGAGCGCCAGCGGGCCAGCCATCCCAAGGAACGCGGCGTCGCGCGGGCGGAAGAGATAGAAGCCGATCACCAGCACGGCGACCAGCGCGCTCGGCAGGCCGAGCACGGCGGCCACTGCCCAGTCGAAGGTCCGGAGCCACTCAGGCATCGGCGGGGTCAACGGCGCGAGGCCGCGGGGCCGACGTCGGCTTCCCAGTCGTTCAGCAACCGCTCGAGCCTGGCGACGAGGTCGGGATGCGCCCCCGCCAGGTCGTTCCGCTCCCCCGGGTCGGCGGCGAGATCGAAGAGCAGGAGCTGGTTCGCGTCCGCCAGCAGCTTCCACTGCCCGGACCGCACCGCGCGCTGCCGGCGGTCCGGCCGGTCCCAGCGCCAGAAGAGCCGGCGCTCGCGGGGCGGCGCGTCGCCGCGAAGGATGGGGAGGATGTCGATCCCGTCGGGACGGTAGCCGTCCGGAGCCCGCACGCCGGCGGCGGCGAGGATGGACGCCGTGATGTCCATGGTGATCGCCACCTGACCCGATACCTTGCCGGCCGGCAGCGCTCCCGGCCAGCGCAGGATCAGCGGCACCCGGATGCCGCCTTCCCACAGCGTGCCCTTTCTATGGAAGAAGGGCGCGTTGCGCGAGAGCCACTCGCCGCCGTTGTCGTTGGTGAAGATGACCAGCGTGTTCCGGGCGAGCCCGCGCCGCTCCAGCGCCGCGAGGATCTCGCCCACGCCGCGGTCGGCGCGCTCCAGCATCCGCACGTAGTCCTGCCGCGTGGCCGGCACCGAGTCGTCGGGCATCTGCCATAGCGACCGGCCCGCCCTCCGCGCCGCCTCAGCGGGCGCAAGGTCGGGTGGATCGAACGGCCAGTGGACGGCGTTGTAGGCCACCTCGAGGAAGAAGGGCCGCTGCGCGTGGCGGCCGATGAACCCGACGGCGCGGCGGGTGATCTCGTCGGTCAGGTAGCCGGCGGCCGCGACCGGCGTGGTGTTCTCGAAGAGGTCCGCGGATCCGTTCCGGCTGCCCAGGATGTCGGACCGGTCGGTGTAGTAGGAATGCGCGCCGCTCAGGAAGCCGTAGAATTCGTCGAATCCGTGCGCGTTGGGCCCGAACTTCGGCTTCCAGCCGAGGTGCCACTTGCCGAGCAGGCCGGTGGCATATCCACCCGCCTTGAGCAGCGCGGGCAGTGACGTGGCCGAGGCGGGCAGCCCGCGCTCCCGGTCCGCGGGCGAGCCGGTGAGCACCCACTCGAGCCCCGCGCGCTGCTGCCAGCGGCCGCTGATCAGTGCCGCGCGGGTGGGCGTGCAGACGGCGCCGTTGGCGTAGGCGTCGGTGAGGCGGACCCCTTCGCGCGCGAGTCGGTCGATGCTGGGCGTGCGCACGTCGGTGGCGCCGTAGCTGCCGAGGTCGCCGTAGCCGAGGTCGTCCATCAGGATCAGGACGACGTTGGGCGGGCGCTGGGCTGACATCGGTGGGCTTGCGGCGAGCGCGAACGTGGCAACGAGGAAGGCGAGTCGCATCCCGTTAGACTTCATCTCGTCTCCACCTCCGCCGTCCGCGCCGCCCTGAACCCGTACGCCACGCCCCGCGGCCCCCCGCCCCACGACCCGTACGGCCGCTGCTCCACCCGGCTGTGCGGATTGAGCGGGCCGTCGGGCCGCCCCCGCTCGTAGTAGCCGCCGCCGCGGTAGCCGTACCCGCCGCCGTCGTGGTCGCCCGCCGGCCAGTCGGCGTTGGTGGCGCGGCCGAAGCTCTGCAGCCGCCCGTCGCCGTGCGTGCCGAGGAAGGCGCGGCCGCGCGGATGGCCGATGGTCACCACCTTCTCCCACACCGAGCCCGCCAGGTCCATCACCCACCAGTACGACGCGCCCAGCACGTCGCGCGTCGCGTCCGTCAGCTTCGACTCGTCGGCATCGCCCGACTGCAGCAGCTCGTCGTCCGGCTGGTTCCGGCGGAGCAGCCGCTCCTTGCTCGCCGTGCCCCAGGGAAAGTCGTTCGCCACCGGCTCCGCCGGCCCGCGCGCCGCCTTGGTGAACTCGAGCTCGGTCCAGGGCCGGAGCCCCGCCCAGTCGGCGAAGGCGGCGCCGTCGTCCCAGCTCATGAAGTTGGCCGGGCGATTCGGCGCGGCGGCGACGTACCGCCCCTCCTCGAGCCGGATCGAGCCCCGCTCGGCGTGGTAGCCGCGGCCGCCGATGGGCGAGCGGAACGACGCGGCGTAGTCGTCGATCGCATTGAGGAAGGCGGCGTACTGGCCCTGGAGGATCTCGTACTTCATCACGTAGAAGGCGCGCGTGCCCTTGGGGAACGCCGCCGGCACCGGGCCTTCGCCGTCGCCGGTGTACTCGGAGGGCTTGTAGTAGAGCGCGCCCGCGCGTGCGCCGACCGGGATCTCCGCCTCCGACTCGACGCGCCAGGTGCCGGCGTGGCCGCCGGCCGCATCGGACCGGTAGAAGGAAGCGTTTTCGGCCGACGCCGGATCGGGATCGCCGATGGTGAACGGCCCCGCGGGGATGTAGACCATCTCGATGCCGACCACGAGCGCCTCCACCGTGCCGGCCGAGAGCTGCGCGGCGGTGACGCCCGTCGTGTCCACGTCGATGGCGAGCTGCCACGCCACGTCGCCGCGATGCGCCGAGGCGGGAGCGCAGAACGCGCCGACGCGGTCGCCCGACACACGGCACTCGGCGCGCGGTGCCGCGGCAGCCGCCGCCACCGACACGATCCGGGCGTGAGTCCAGGGCCGGCCCGGCGCGCCGCGCAACTTCACGATGAGCCACGCGGCGTCGTGGTTGCGCGCGTTGCGCCAGGCGTTCTTCCATGCGACGGTGGCGTCCACGCGGATCGCCGCGGCCCCGTCGGGCCGCGAGACGCGCCGGGTCTCGACGCGGAGGTCGTTGGCACGGGCCGGGCTCGCGAGCGCGGCCAGCACTATAAAGGAAAGGAGCGGGGAGGATCGTCGCATGGTCACTGCCCCGCCGGCGGCTCCCACAGCTCGACCTTGTTCCCCTCCGGATCGATCACCCAGCCGAACTTCCCGTACTCCGAGTCGTCGGTCCGGTCGAGCACGTTGCAGCCTTCCTCGCGGAGCGCCGCGAGCAGGCCGTCAAGGTCCGCGACGCGGTAGTTGACCATGAACGGCGCCGTGCCCGGCGCGAACTGGTCGCCCGATTCGGGAAAGACGGACCACGCCGTGGTGCCGCCCGTCGGCTTCCCCTCCGCGTCCACCCAGTCGAACGCCGCTCCGCCCCACGGCTGCACGTCGATGCCGAGGTGGCGCTTGTACCACGCACCCAGGGCGGACGGGTCCTTCGCCTTGAAGAAGATGCCGCCGATGCCGGTGACGCGCTTCATGGAGTGTTCTCCGGGCCTGGCTGGTCGAAGATCATCTGCACCTGCTCGAGCGCTTCGGGCCCGACCCGGGCCATCCCGCGGAAGGGGTGGTCGAGCGCCACGATGGAGAGCAGCACGACGCCGATGGTGAGCGCGAGCGCGCCGGTCATCAGCGCCTGCCCGCGCGGGTTGGGCGAGCCGAAGAGGAAGCTGAAGGCGATGGTGACGGCGCCTGCGCCGAGCAGCACGGCCCACATGATGGCGGGCACTTCGGCCCCGCCGCTGAGCAGGCGGTCGCGGCGGTGGTCGCCGAGCTGGTTCATCCGGCCCACCGACTCCTCGTACCAGAGGCGCTCGTGCTCGTCAGAGGGCCTGAACTCGTGGTAGGTCCGCCAGAGCTCGTTGTACGCGGCCCAGGTCCCGGGGCTCGGCTTCCCCGCCGCCATGGCGGGCCACTCCTCCTCGACGACGAGCCGGGCGTACTCGCGGAGCTGCGCCTCGATCCGGTCGCGCACCTCGGCGGGAAAGACGCGGGAGTCGCGGTAGAGGTCGGCCACTTCGTTGGCCTCGAGCTCGGCCACCTCCTGCGCGCGCTGGAACTGCTCCCACACGATGATCGCGGTGAAGCCGAGCAGCACGGCGTAGAGCACGCCGACGACGGCGTAGATGAAGCCGGCGACGTCGTTGTGGCGCGCGAGGACCTCGGCGCCGGCCTTGCGGCGGACCAGAAAGGTGCCGGCCATGGCGGCGGCGGGGAGGACGACGACCAGGAGCAGCGTCCAGAGCACGGACTCGAGGCTCATGCGATGGGCTCCGGTGCAATGCCGAACAGGTTGAGCCGCCATTCGGCGCGGGCGGGGTCCGGGCAGGGCTGGATGTTCCAGCCGGCGGTCAGCAGGTAGCGCTCCGCCCAGCGGTGGACGGCCGCGAGGGAGAACAGGTGCACCTCCGCGTCGAACTCGAGCAGCACGCGATCGGTGCCCGGACCTGCGGCCAGGGACGCCAGGCCTTCCCGCTGGTTGTCGAGCTCGCGCTGCATGCTCGCGCGCCGGTCGCCCGCGAGCTCGTCCAGCAGCAGCACGCTGTAGACGCCGCGCATGACGGTGGCGGCGATCAGGGCCGGGCACGGCAGGCCGGCGAGGTACGCCGCCACGTCCAGCCGGGGCACGGGCGACGACGCCGGCAGGAAGCGAAAGGCGTCCACGCCGACCACGGGCATCCCCTCGGGCGTGGCTCCAGCCGACTGGTGCGCGAGTGGCTCCTGGAACCGCAGGATCGCCGCGGCCAGCGCCGCGGCCTGCACGTTCTCGTCGCCGGTCATCCGGGTAACATGGGTTCGGGTGCGTCAGGGCGCCACTGAATGCCTTTTCATCCCGAGCTGGCGGAACACGAGGAGGTGGCTGCCCAGCGCGACCTGTACCAGGAACGACGGCAGCCACACGAACGGGAAGGTGCTCGGCAGCGTGTGCGGCG
>CAMLLJ010000190.1 GCA_946480845.1 uncultured Gemmatimonadota bacterium | reverse complement strand
TGCGAGTCCGGCGGCTTCCACGTCGATCCCTGGGCCGCGGTGCCGCGCGCCGTGGTCACCCACGCGCACGGCGACCACGTGGCCTGGGGCTGCGGCGCGTACCTCGCCTCGGCGGACGGAGCGGCGCTGCTCCGGCTTCGCCTCGGGGGCACCGGCGCCGTCGAGGCGCTTGCCTACGGGGAGCGCCGCCTGCTCGGCGGCGTCACCGTCTCCCTGCACCCCGCTGGGCACATCCTCGGCTCGGCGCAGGTGCGCCTCGAAGCCGGCGGCGAGGTCTGGGTCGTCTCGGGCGACTACAAGACCGACCCCGATCCGACCTGCCTCCCCTTCGAGCCGGTCCGCTGCCACACCTTCATCAGCGAATCGACCTTCGGGCTCCCCATCTACCGCTGGCCCGCGCAGTCCGATGTCTTCGGGGAGATCAATGCCTGGTGGCGCGCCAATGCGGACGCGGGGCGCGCCAGCCTGCTCTCGGGCTACGCGCTCGGCAAGGCGCAGCGCCTCATCGCCGGGCTCGACCCGTCCATCGGCCCCATCCTCACCCACGGCGCCGTCGAGAAGATCAACGCGGCCTATCGCGCGGCGGGCGTCGCGCTGCCGGCGACGACCTACGCCGGCGACGCGGATCGCGAGGCGGGCCGCCGCGCCATCGTGATCGCGCCGCCGTCGGCGGCCGGCTCGGTGTGGGCCCGCCGGTTCGGCAATGCGTCGAACGCGTTTGCCTCGGGCTGGATGCGGGTGCGCGGCGCCCGCCGGCGCCGCTCGCTCGACCGCGGGTTCACGCTCTCCGACCACGCCGACTGGCCCGGGCTGCTCGGCGCCATCGCCGCGACCGGTGCGGAGCGGATCTGGGTCACGCACGGCTTCACCGGGCCGGTGGTGCGATGGCTCGAGGAGCAGGGCCTGGAGGCGCGCGCGATCGCGACGCGGTTCGAGGGGGAGCGGGACGAGCCCGAAGCGCCGGGCGAGGCCGACATGCCGGACGGCGCCGAGCCCTCCGGGAAGGTGTCCCCGCCATGAAGGCATTCGCTGCGCTCTACACGGCCCTCGACGAGACGACCGCGACCAACGAAAAGGTCGCCGCCCTCGCGCGCTACTTCCGCGCCGCACCGCCGGCCGACGCCGCCTGGGCCGTGAGCTTCCTGATCGGCCGCCGCCCGAAGCGGCTGGTCCGCGCGGCGAGTCTCCGGCGCTGGGGCGCGGAAGAGGCAGGGATCCCCGAGTGGCTCTTCGACGAGTCGTACCACGCCGTGGGCGATCTCGCCGAGACGATCGCGCTGCTCCTGCCGGATGACGCGGCGGCATCCGATGGGTCGCTCCGCTACTGGGTCGAGGAGCGGCTGCTCGCGCTCCGCGGCCTCGACGAGCCGGAGCAGCGCGAGGCGCTGGTCTCCGCCTGGCGCGAGCTGCCCGGCCGCGAGCGGTACGTCTGGAACAAGCTGATCACCGGCGCCTTCCGCGTGGGCGCATCGGCGCGCCTCGTGGTGCGCGCGCTCGCCGAGGTGAGCGGCGTGCCCGACGAGATCATCGCGCATCGGCTGATGGGCGCCTGGGACCCGACGCCCGAGCACTTCGAGCGGCTGGTCGGTTCCGACAGCGGCGACGCCGACGTGAGCCGCCCCTACCCCTTCTTCCTCGCCTATCCGCTCGAGCAGCCGCTCGAGGACCTTGGCGGCGCCGGCGACTGGCAGGCGGAGTGGAAATGGGACGGCATCCGCGCCCAGCTGGTCCGGCGCTCGGATGCCACCTGGCTCTGGTCGCGCGGCGAGGACCTGCTCGCCGGACGCTTTCCCGAGGTCGAGGCGACCGCGGCGTTCCTCCCGGACGGCACCGTGATCGACGGCGAGCTGCTTCCCTGGGTGGCCGGCGCGCCGCTGCCGTTCGCCCAGATGCAGCGCCGCATCGGGCGCAAGACACTGGGCCGGAAGATCCTGGCCGAGGTGCCGGTGGTGCTCATGGCCTACGATCTTCTCGAGGAAGGCGGCGAGGACGTCCGTCCGCTGGCGCTGGCCGAGCGGAGGGCGCGGCTCGAGCGGCTGGTTCGCGGCCTGCCCGCCGGCGCGGCCCTCCAGCTCTCGCCCATCGTCGAGGCGGATGACTGGCGGGCGCTCGCATCCGCGCGTGAGGCAGCGCGCGCCGGCGGGGCGGAGGGGCTGATGCTCAAGCGCCGGTCGTCGCCTTACGGCGTCGGGCGCCGCCGCGGCGACGGGTGGAAATGGAAGGTGGACCCGCTCTCCGTGGACGCCGTCCTGATCTACGCGCAGCCAGGGAGCGGGCGCCGCGCAGGCCTCTTCACCGACTACACCTTCGGCGTCTGGGACGGCGACCGGCTGGTGCCCTTCGCCAAGGCGTATTCCGGGCTCACCGACGAGGAGATCCACCGGGTGGACGCCTTCGTGCGGCGCAACACGCTGGACCGGCATGGCCCGGTGCGCGTGGTGAAGCCGGAGCTGGTCTTCGAGCTGGCCTTCGAGGGGATCCAGCGGTCCACCCGGCACAAGAGCGGGATCGCCGTCCGCTTCCCGCGCATGGCGCGGTGGCGGACGGACAAGCGCGCCGACCAGGCCGATACCCTCGACACGGTGCGGAGCCTGCTGTGAGCGACCCGAAGAAGGAGCCGCCGCGCGAGCCGCTCACTCCGTTCCGCGATCCACCGAAAGCGGGCGGGCCGCCGGGGCGCGGCTCGCCGTTCGCGAAGGAACTGCGCCGCGCGCGGGCCGAGCTCGCGCGGCGGCAGGCGGCCGAGGTGGAAGCCGGACTGGGAACCGGCACAGCCCCGGCGCCCGGCAGCGAGGCCGGCGTTCCCCTCAGCCCTGGCCGCGTCCACCTGAGCGAGGCGCCCGCGCCGCGCCCGCCGCTGCCGATCCTCCCCGGCGAGAGCGCCGAGGCAACGCTCGAGCGCTGGTTCGCCGAGCGCCGCTGGCAGCCGTTCGAGTTCCAGCGCGAAGTCTGGCGCGCCTATCTCGCCGGCGAGAGCGGGCTGGTCCATGCCGCGACGGGCACGGGCAAGACCTACGCGGCGTGGCTCGGGCCGGTGCTGGAATGGCTGCACGACTATCCGCGCGAGGCCCGCCGCCGTGCCGCCGCTCCTCCGCTTCGCGCGCTCTGGATCACGCCGCTCCGCGCCCTCGCCGCGGACACCGAAGAAGCACTGCGCCGCCCCATCGACGAGCTGGGCCTCCCCTGGACCGTCGAGAGCCGCACCGGCGACACGCCGGCGCCGCTCCGCGCGAAGCAGCGCACCCGCCTACCCACCGCGCTGGTCACCACGCCGGAAAGTCTCTCGCTCCTCCTCACCCGAGACGACGCGGCCGATCTCTTCGCCCACCTCGAGTGCGTGATCGTGGACGAGTGGCACGAGCTGATGGCCAGCAAGCGCGGCGTGCAGACCGAGCTCTGCCTCGCACGGCTCCGGCGCTTCCGGCCCGAGCTCCGCACCTGGGGCCTCTCGGCGACGCTCGGCAATCTCGGCACGGCGCTAGACACCCTCATGGGTGCCGACGCCGCAGGCCGTGCCCGCGCGGGCCGCCTGGTCCAGGGCATGGTCCCCAAGGGCCTGGAGGTGGACGCCCTCATCCCGCCGGTGATCGAGCGCTTCCCCTGGTCGGGCCAGATCGGGCTCGCGCTGCTGCCGGAAGTCGTGGCGGCCATCGACGGAAGCGGCAGCACGCTCGTCTTCACCAACACGCGAGCCACGGCGGAGATCTGGTACCAGGCGCTGCTCGGGAGCGGCGCGCCATGGGCGGACCGGATCGGGCTGCACCACGGCTCGCTCGATCGCGCCCAGCGCGAGGCCGTCGAGGAGGGGCTCCGGAGCGGCGCGCTCCGCTGCGTGGTCTGCACCTCGTCGCTCGACCTCGGCGTGGACTTCACGCCGGTGGACCGCGTGCTGCAGATCGGCAGCCCCAAGGGCGTAGGCCGCCTGGTGCAGCGGGCCGGGCGCAGCGGGCACCAGCCCGGCGCCGTGAGCCGCGTGACCTGCGTGCCGACGCACGCCATCGAGCTGGTGGACGTCGCGGCCGCGCGCGATGCGCTCGCCGCCGGCTTCATCGAGTCGCGCCCGCCGGTCGAGCGCCCGCTCGATCTCCTCGCGCAGCATGGCGTGACCGTCGCCCTCGGCGGCGGATTCCGGCCCGAGGAGCTGCTCGCCGAGGTGCGCACCACGCATGCATACCGGGACCTGCCTGACGACGAGTGGGCGTGGGTGCTCGACTTCATCGTGCGCGGCGGCCCGGCACTGCGCGCCTATCCCGAGTACTCGCGCGTGGTGCCCGACGCCGACGGCGTCTATCGCGTGACCAGCAGGATGGTCGCCATGCGGCATCGGCTCTCGATCGGCACCATCGTGAGCGAATCGTCGCTCACGGTGCGCTACGTGCGCGGCCGGAAGCCGGTGGGCACGGTCGAGGAGGCGTTCCTCATGCGGCTCCGGCCCGGGGACCGGTTCATCCTGGGGGGAAAGGCGCTCGAGTTCGTGCGCATCCGCGACATGACGGCCTGGGTGCGGAAGGCAACGAGCGCGGTGGGGGCGGTGCCCAAGTGGTCCGGCATCCGGATGCCGCTCTCGCCCGAGCTCGCGGCCGCGGTGCGAGTGAAGCTGGACGAGGCGCGCCGCGGCATCCACGCGAGCGAGGAGATGCGCGCCGTGCGCCCGGTGCTCGACCTGCAGGCGCAGTGGTCGCTGCTGCCGGCACCGGACGAGCTGCTGATCGAGCGGACGGAGACGCGGGAGGGGCACCACCTCTTCTTCTATCCGGTCGAGGGCCGGCTGGTGCACGAGGGGCTCGCGGCGCTGTTCGCCTACCGCATCGCGCAGCTCGCGCCGATCACCTTCACCCTCGCGGCCAACGACTACGGCCTCGAGCTGCTGTCGCCCGACCGGCCGCCGCTCGAGGAGGCGATCGAGGCGGGCCTGCTCAGCGCGGACCACCTGGCGCACGACATCCCCGCGAGCCTCAACGCCGCCGAGATGGCGCGCCGGCAGTTCCGCGAGGTGGCGCGGGTGGCGGGGCTGGTGTTCCAGGGGTATCCGGGGACGGCGAAGAAGACGGTGAAGCAGGTGCAGGCCTCGAGCGGGCTGATCTTCGACGTCTTCGCGCGGCACGATCCCGACAACCTGCTCCTCGGCCAGGCGCACCGGGAAGTGCTCGAGCGTCAGCTCGAGCAGAGCCGGCTCACGCGCGCGCTGATCCGGATCGGCGGCGGCAGGGTCTCCATCGTGGACGTCGAGCGGCCGACTCCATTCGCCTTCCCGCTCATCGTGGACCGG
>CAMLLJ010000189.1 GCA_946480845.1 uncultured Gemmatimonadota bacterium | reverse complement strand
TGGTAGACGCGCTGCGTTCAGGGCGCAGTGGGCGCAAGCCCGTGCGGGTTCGAGTCCCGCCTTCGGCACTCTTCCCTTGCTCAATAGCGGTCCATCTCCGGATCCACCTCCCGGGCCCAGCTGTCGATGCCCCCCTCGAGGCTCCGCACGTTGCCGAAGCCGGCGCCGCGCAGGATCTCGAGCGCGCGCATCGACCGCATGCCGCGGTGGCAGTAGGTGACGATCGGCCCATGCGGATCGATCTCGGCCAGGCGCCCCGGCAGTTCGCCGAGGGGGATCAGCCGCGCGCCCTCCAGATGGGCGATCTCCCACTCGTGCGGCTCCCGCACATCGAGCAGCAGCGGCCGGCCGGCGCCGGCAAGCTCCCCCGCGAGCGCCGCGGCCCCGATGCTCGTGCCTCGCATGGGCTCCCCGCTTCCGATCCCGCAGAATGCCTCGTAGTCGATCAGCTCGCGGATGGTGGCGTTCGGGCCGCAGAGCGGGCAGTCCGGGTCCTTCCGCAGCGTGAGCTCGCGGAAGCGCAGGCGCAGCGCGTCGAAGAGCAGCAGGCGGCCGCGGAGCGAGTCCCCGGCGCCGAGGATCCACTTGATGGCCTCGAGCGCCTGGATACTCCCTATGATGCCCGGCAGCACGCCAAGGACGCCCCCCTCGGCGCAGGAGGGCACCAGGCCGGGGGGCGGCGGCTCCGGGTAGAGGCACCGGTAGCAGGGGCCCGCGGCCGCGTCGAACAGCGACGCCTGGCCCTCGAAGCGGAAGATGCTGCCGTAGACGAGGGGTTTCCCCTCGAGCGCGCAGGCGTCGTTGGCGAGGTAGCGTGTGGGGAAATTATCGGTCCCGTCCACCACCACATCGTAGCCCGCGATGATCTTGCGCGCGTTCTCCGATGTCAGCCGCACCGGGTGCGCTTCCACCGCGACATGCGGGTTGAGCGCGGCCAGGCGCTCGCGCGCGGAATCGAGCTTGGGCCGGCCCACGTCGGGCGTGCCGTGCAGGACCTGGCGCTGCAGGTTGGTCACGTCCACCACGTCGAAGTCCACGAGGCCGAGCGTGCCGACCCCCGCGGCGCCCAGGTAGAGGGCGGCGGGCGACCCCAGCCCGCCGGCGCCGATCAGCAGCACGCGCGCCGCCTTGAGCCGGGCCTGCCCGTCCACGCCGACTTCCGGGAGTGCCAGGTGGCGGGAGTAGCGGACCAGCTCCGGATGCGACAAGGACCCGGCCGCGAGGCCGGGTCCCGGGTTCACTGGGGCGGGCATCAGCCGGCCGACTGGATGGTGACGAGCTCGTGCACTTCCGCCTCCTGCTTCATCAGGTCCGACAGCGAGATGCCCGAGAGCAGGTCATCCACCCGCTGCTGGAGCGCATGCCAGACGGGCCGGATGCTGCAGGTGCCGCCGGCGCTGCAGCGCGCCGCGTCCACCGGATGCGAATCGCAGTTGACCTCGAAGGTCTGGTGCTCCGATGCGGTCATCACGTCGCGCACGGAGATCGTATCGGGCGCCCGCGCCAGGAGGTAGCCGCCGCGAGCCCCGCGGATGCTCTCCACCAGGCCCGCCCGCCGGAGCCGGAGCAGGATCTGCTCGACGTAGTCGCCGGGCAGGCGCTCGGCCTCGGCCAGCTCGCGCGCGGCGACGGCGCCGCCGCCGGACATCCGGCGCCGGGCCAGATGGAGCACGATGATGAGGCTGTATTCCGTCCAGGTCGTGACGCGCATACGTGGGCGCAATATGGCTGGACGCGGGGGGCGCTACAAGGATGGCGCTACTTGGGCCGCTCGGTCCACAGCTCGACCTGCCGGGGGGTGAGCGGGCCGTCCGGCTGCAGCCGGGCGTCGCGAAATCCGCCGTACTCGAGATCGATCAGGTATTCGTGCCAGGAGAGGAGCGTCCCGCGGCACACCTTGTCGGCCGGCGCGGGGCCCGCCGACTCCTCGGCGAGGCGGGCCAGCAGGCCGTCGACGACCGCCCGCGGGATCCGGTGGCGCTCGGTGGGGAAGATGAACCCGAACAGCACGAGGTGCGCGAGCAGCACCCGCCAGTTGGTGCCGAACCGGCGCACCAGGCGCTCCCAGTCGAGGCTGTCGGCGCGCGCCAGCAGCAGGTGCGCCACGTCGGCGCCATCGAAGCGGCTCCGCTCCATGACGAACGCCTTGGACCAGATCGTCTCTTCCGGCGGGCAGACGGGCACGGTGAGGCCGAGCACCTGCTCCTCGCGCGCGTGCTCGAACCACTCGTCGTCCACGGTCGCGATGCCGTTGCCGGAACTGAAGATCACGTCGATGAAGCCGTGGTCCGACTCGATCTTGGCGAGCCAGTGGGGCGAGGAGATCGCGGCGCGGAAGCCCGCGGCGCGCGCGGCGGCGATGGCACGCTCGACGTCCGCGGGCCGGACGAAGAGGTCGAGGTCCTTGGTGAGGCGTTCGACGCGGGTCTGGAGGGCGAAGGAATACGCGCCGCCGACCAGGCAGGGCACGCCGGCGCGCTGCAGCGTCGCGATCACCTGCCGGTAGAATTCCTGCGCCGGACTGCCTGCGCCGGCTTCCGGATTCGCGAGCTCCATCGGGTGAAGCTATGCTGCCGCGGCCGCACCGGGTGTGCGGCAGGTCACCGACCGGACCGCCGTCCCTGCATTGGTTGAGACATGACCAGTGAACCCCGAACCATCCGCATCGCGGCCATAGCCGATCTCCACTATCCGCGCACGCCGCTCGGCGCCGTGCAGGCGCTCATCGCCGACATCGCCGGCAAGGCCGACGTGCTCTGCATCTGCGGCGACCTCACCGACACCGGCCTCCCCGACGACGGCCGCGTCCTCGCCCGCGAGCTGGCCAGCCTCAAGGTCCCGACCATCGCGGTCCTCGGCAATCACGATCACGAGCTGGGCCGGCACGAGGAGCTGACCCAGGCCCTCGCCGACGGCGGCATCCACGTGCTCGACGGCGCCGAGTACGAGGTGCACGGGATCGGGTTCGCGGGCGTGAAGGGATTCGCGGGAGGGTTCGGGCGCCGGACGCTGGGGCCCTGGGGCGAGCGCGCGATCAAGGACTTCGTGCAGGAAGCGCTCAACGAGGCGCTCAAGCTGGAGACGGCGCTGGCCCGGATCCGCAGCGAGCGCCGGATCGTGCTGATGCACTACGCGCCCATCGCCGGCACGGTCGAGGGCGAGCCGCTCGAGATCTACCCCTTCCTCGGATCGAGCCGCCTCGAGGAGCCGCTCAGCCGGTATCCGGTGGACGCCGTCTTCCACGGCCACGCGCACCATGGCGCCGCAGAGGGCCGCACCGCCGGGGGCACGCCCGTGTTCAACGTGTCGATGTCACTGCTGCAGCGCGCCTTCCCCGACCGGCCCCCGTACCGCCTGCAGGAGGTCCGCTCGGATGATCCAGGCCCTCCGGACTGACGGGCCTCAGCCGCCGGCCGGAATCCCCTTCCCCCCGGGCACGCCGATTTCGGTCATGGCGCGGAGGTCGAGCACCTCGTCCAGCTCCGCGCCCTGGAGCAGCCCCTTCTTCACCACCAGCTCGCGCACGGTGAGCCCCGACGCGAGCGCCTCCTTCGACAGCTTCGCCGCCTCGGCGTAGCCGATCTTCGGCGCCAGCGCGGTGACCAGCGCCGGGCTCCGCTCCAGCCAGTAGGCGCACTGCGCCTCGTCGGCCTCGAGCCCGTCCACGCACTTCTCCGCCAGCGTGCGCGTCGCGTTGGCGACGAGGATCATCCCGAACACGATGTTGTGGGTGATCACCGGCATCATGACGTTGAGCTCGAGCTGCCCCGCCTCGGACGCCATGGCGACCGTGGTATCGAGCCCGATCACCTGGTAGCAGACCTGGTTCACCATCTCGGCGATGGACGGGTTGACCTTGCCCGGCATGATGCTCGAGCCCGGCTGCACCGCCGGCATGACGATCTCGGCGAGCCCGGTGCGCGGGCCCGACGCCAGCAGCCGCAGGTCGTTGGCGATCTTGTTCAGGTCGAGCACCCAGGCGCGGAGCGCGCCGCTGAAGGTCGCGATGTCACCCATGGACTGCATGAGCTGGACCCGGTCGTCGCCCTCCTGCAGGTCGAGCCCGCTGATCTCCGACAGGTGCTCGGCCATGAGCCGGGGATACTCCGGCTCCGCGTTGATGCCGGTGCCGACGGCGGTGCCGCCGATGTTGAGCTCGCGCAGCCAGCCGGCCGCCTCGGTCAGCTTCTCGCGGTGGCGGGCGGCCGTCCGCCCGTAGGCGGTGAATTCCTGGCCCAGCCGGATCGGCGTGGCGTCCTGGAGGTGAGTGCGGCCGCTCTTGACGATGGAGTCGAAGGCGCGGCCCCGCTCCAGGAGCGATGCGGCCAGCACGTCGATCGCGGCCGTGAGCGAGGGCAGCGTCGCCAGCGTGGCGAGCCGCATGGCGGTGGGGATCACGTCGTTGGTGCTCTGCGCCATGTTGACGTGATCGTTCGGGTGCACCGGCGTGTACTCGCCCAGCTTCGCACCCAGGATCTGGTTGGCCCGGTTGGCGAGCACCTCGTTACAGTTCATGTTGTGCGACGTGCCGGCACCGGCCTGGTAGACGTCCACGATGAACTGGTCCCGGTGCTTCCCCGCGAGCACCTCGTCCGCCGCCTGCACGATCGCATCGGCGAGGCGCGGCTCGAGGCGGCCCGTCGTCCGGTGGGTGAGCGCCGCCGACCGCTTGATCCAGACCACGGCATCCACGAACGCCGGCAGCGGGCGCAGCCCCGAGATGCGGAAGTTCTCGCTGGCGCGCAGCGTCTGGATGCCGTAGAGGGCGTCGGCGGGCACCGGCTTCTCGCCGAGCGGGTCCTTCTCGATTCTGGTCGTATCGGTCATGGTGCGGTGGGTGCGGGACGCGAGGAGCCAGCGATGAACGATGCCTTCACGCGCGCGGGCGAGCGCGCGATGTTCAACCCGGAGCGGATGACGAAGCTCGACCTGGTGCGCGGCGAGCTGCTGTTCGCGGGCCTCAACTGCTTCGAGCCCGGCCAGGCGCAGCCGGTGCACGCACACGGGGACGCGGACAAATTCTATCTCGTCCTCTCGGGAAAGGCGAGGATGACCGTCGGCGGCGCGACGGAGCTCGCCGAGGCGGGCACGCTGGTCTGGGCGCCGGCGGGCGTGCCGCACGGCGTCGCCGAGGCGCTGGAGCGCACCGTCATGCTCGTGGCGATGGCGCCTCCCCCCGGGTGACGAAGGCCCGGAGTGCCGGCCAGCCATAGGCGCGGACGGCGAGCGCGCCGCCCAGCAGGACACCTACCCCGTTGGTGTAGAATCGCCAAGCCAGCAGCAGCGCCGCGTCCCGCGGGCCCAGGTGGCCCGCCGCTCCCCCGAGGAGGCCCTCGGGTCGGTCCTCGTCCTGGCCATC
>CAMLLJ010000188.1 GCA_946480845.1 uncultured Gemmatimonadota bacterium | reverse complement strand
CGTCCACCCGGATCGAGGTCTGGTGGGACGTGGCGGGGTCGGCCGCGCTCGACGAGGCACAGCGGGAACGGCTGCTCGAGCGGCTGGCCACCCGGCTCGACGGCGCGGGACGGCTCCGGCTCGTGTCGGGCGCGACCCGGAGCCAGCTCAAGAACCGTGCGGAGGTGACGGAACGGCTGGCGGAGGTGGTGGCGCGCGCGCTGCACGTGCCCAGGCCGCGGAAGAAGACGAAGCCCTCGCGGGCGGCGAAGGCGGCACGGCTGGAGGCGAAGCGGCGTCGGTCGAGTCTCAAGGAGTCGCGGCGCCGCGGGGCAAGGGACGAGTGAGCTACCGCGAGCGCGCCGCCTTGTCCCTCCGGACGGTCATCCGCTTCCCCTTGATCTTCGTGGCGCGGAGCGCGGCAATCACCTCGTCCACCAGCTCCTCGGCGACCTCGACCAGCGAAAAGCGGTCCCCGATCTCGATTGCGCCGATCGAGTGTCCCTCGATGCCCGCTTCGTTGGTGATGGCGCCCACGAGGTCGCCAGGCCGGATGTTCGACTTGCGGCCCTCGCCGATGTAGATGCGCGACATCCCTCGGCTGCGGGGGATCGCGGGAGTGGTTTTCGCTCGGTCTCGTTCGCTGTCCCTTCCCGTGGCTTTGCACTTCCCCTTGCCACTCGCGGAGACGGGAGGCCGCACCTGAGGGATCTCCGCCTCCTCCTGCCCCGCCCCATCCCCCGCCTCGTGCGCAATGCGCACCGCCGCCGTGGCGATCTCCACCGGATCGAACTCCTCGGCGAGCGACTCGACCACGACCCGATACCCGTCGAGGTCGCCCGCGAGGATCGTGTGCCGGATGGCCGCGCGGGTCACGTCGAGCCGCCGCGCTCGCACATCGAGCACGGTGGGCACCGTCGCCACCTCGATCTTCTGCCGCGTGAGCTGCTCGATGCTCCGGAGCAGGCGGTGCTCGCGCGGCTCGGCGAGGGTGATCGCGACGCCTTCGCGCCCGGCACGGCCGGTGCGGCCGATGCGGTGGACGTAGGCGGCGGGCGCCGACGGAAGGTCGAAGTTGATGACGTGGGTCAGGTGATCGATGTCGAGGCCGCGGGCCGCGACGTCGGTCGCCACGAGCAGGTCGAGCGTCCCCGCGCGCATGCGCTTCATGACGCGGTCCCGCTGTTCCTGCGTCATCCCGCCGTGCAGCGCCTCCGCGCGGTACCCGCGGCTGCCGAGCGTTTCCGTGAGCGCATCCACCTCGGTGCGGGTCCGGCAGAAGACGATCGCCGACGCGGGCGATTCCAGGTCCAGCACCCGACCCAGCGCCGCCACCTTGTGCGCCCGCGGCACGACGTAGGCGACCTGGCGCACCCGCGGCGCCGAGCCCGCCGCCACGCGCTCCGCGGCGATCGCGAGCCGCACCGGATCGGAGAGCCGCCGCTCGGCCAGCCGCGCAATGCGCGGCGGCATGGTGGCGGAGAACAGCGCGGTCTGCCGCTCCTCGGGCATGGCGTCGAGCAGTCGTTCGAGCTCCTCGGCGAACCCCATGTCGAGCATTTCGTCGGCCTCGTCGAGGACGACGGCGGTGAGCCCCGACAGGTCGAGCGTGCCGCGCGCCAGGTGATCGAGGGCGCGGCCCGGCGTGGCGACGACCACGTGCACGCCGCGCCGCAACGCGCGGATCTGCTGCGGAAAGGCCTGGCCGCCGTAGATCGGGACAACCTCCGTCCCGAGCGCACGGCCATAGCGGTGCACCGCCTCGGCGACCTGCATCGCAAGCTCGCGGGTCGGGACGAGCACGAGCTGGTACGGGCGGGACGGAGGGGGTGCGCCTTCCGGCAGCCGCTGCAGCAGCGGCAGCGCGAAGGCCGCCGTCTTGCCCGTGCCGGTGGCCGCCTGCCCGAGCAGGTCCCGCCCCGCGAGCAGCGCGGGGATTGCCTGAGCCTGGATCGGCGTGGGTTCTTCGTAGCCGAGCTCGGAGAGCGCGGCCACCAGGCGCGGGGCGAGGCCGAGTTCGGCGAAGGGATTGGCCATGGCGCAATGTAGGCACCTGTCCGCTGGAGCACCTATGACGGACCAACTTCCTGTCCCGCAGCCGGTGCGACCATCCGCCTCCGGTCCAGCGTCCGGTACTGCACCGCTTCGCTCACATGCGCGCACTCGAGTTCCACCGATCCCGCCAGATCAGCGATCGTCCGCGCGATCCGGAGCACCCGATGGTAGGCCCGCGCCGAGAGCCGGAGCCGGTGGATGGCCGTTCGGAGCAGCTGCTCCACCGGATCCGAAGTCCGGCAGAACGACCGGAGGTCTCGCGCCGACATGTGGGCGTTCGCGTACAGACCCGGCCGGCCGTGAAAGCGTGCGAGCTGCGTTTCCCTTGCCCGCTCGACCCGGGCCCGGATGTCGGCGCTCGGCTCGCCGGCCCGCTCGACCGACATCTCGCGGTACGCCACCGCCGGCACATGCAGGTGGATGTCGACCCGGTCGAGCAGCGGACCCGACACCCGCGAGAGGTAACGCTCGATCGCGGCATCTTCGCAGCGGCATGCGTGGTCCGGATCGCCGTGATACCCGCAGGGACAGGGATTCATGGCGGCCGCGAGCATGAAGCGCGCAGGAAAGGTGAGGCTCATGGCGGCCCGGCTGAGCGTGACGACGCCGTCCTCCATCGGCTGGCGCAGCACTTCCAGCACGTTCTTGCGGAACTCCGGCAGCTCGTCGAGGAAGAGCACTCCGCCCTGCGCCAGGCTGACTTCGCCCGGCCTGGGCCACGAGCCCCCGCCGATCAGGCCCGCGTCGCTGATGGTGTGGTGCGGTGCCCGGAACGGCCGGACCGTGCAGAGCGCCTGGCCCGCCGGAAGCGTCCCCGCAACGCTGTGAATCCTGGTGGTTTCGAGCGCCTCCTCGAGAGTGAGCGAGGGCAGGATCGTGGGAAGCCGGCGCGCCAGCATCGTCTTGCCTGCCCCGGGCGGGCCGACGAGCAGGATGTTGTGCCCGCCGGCCGCCGCCACTTCGAGCGCGCGCTTGGCGGCCGCCTGCCCGCGGACGTCGCTGAAGTCGGCGGCATCGGTGCCGCGCGCGGCCATGAGCGCCCGCACGTCGGTCCGGCCGGCCGGGAGCTGCAGCCGGCCGGCGAGCCAATCGCAGACCTCGGCCAGCGTGCGCGCGCCGCGGACGTCGAGCCCCTGGACCACAGCCGCCTCCGCCAGGTTCGGCTCCGGCAGCAGGAGTCCCGCGCACCCGGCGGCCCGCGCTGCGATGGCCATGGACAACGCGCCGCGTATGGGACGGAGGTCCCCTTCGAGCCCGACCTCTCCCAGGACCGCGCGGTCCGCCAGCGCCTCGCCGGGAAGCTGCCCGCTGGCCACCAGAATCCCCAGCGCAATAGGCAGGTCGAGCGCCGTCCCGTCCTTCCGGATGTCGGCGGGCGCCAGGTTCACCGTGATCCGCCGGAGGGGGAAATCGTACCCGGCGTTCTGCATCGCCGCGCTCACCCGCTCGCGCCCCTCCTTGACGGCGCCGTGCGGAAGCCCCACAGTGGTGAACGTCGGCATCCCGTTCGCGATGTCCACCTCGACATCCATCAAGTAGGCATCCACGCCGAGCACGGCGGCGGACCGGATTCGGGCGAGCATTCGGCGTCCGGAGTTCGGGGATCCGCACGATGCTGCGCGTCCGCGCCGGCACCGGCATCACCGCCACGCGCGGTGGTGCGGGAGCATGCGCAGGTGCGGACCGGATTCGCACGTTCACCGTGGCTCTTGCCGATCGCGTGAGCCGCGCGCCGTGCGACAGCCGCTTGAATCCATCGAACCCGGTGTCCTTCAAGACCTTATCACGTTGAGCGCGGAACGGCCCGAATCCTGCAATAAAGAAGGAAGAACGCAGGCCCCCCGCAAACACCAACGCAGACAACCGATGGCATCCGAGACTTCCGGGCACACCGTGCCCGACGCGTGGCCCCGTGCGGTCATGGCCACGCTGCTGCTCCTGATCACGCTGATCACCCTGCATCTCGTGCAGCTCTCGTGGTTCGAGGACGCCTCGGCCATGCACACCGCGCCCGCCGCGGACCTGGCCCAGCACCGCTAGCGACCAGCCGATGATGCGCCGACCCCTCCTCCTGCTGCTGGTCGCCGTGCTGCTCACCACGTTCGTGGAGGAGCCGGCAGGACCGGACGGGTACCGCACCGTGGCCGTCGAACGCGAAGCGGTCGGGTCGGACCGGGCGGCGACGGAGACCGCCAGCAGCTCGGCGATCACCGGCGCCCTCGTCTCGCTCGCCGGGCTCCCGCCCGTGTCGGGCTCGCTCGAGCAGAGTGGCGGATCGCTCGTCTTCCGGCCGGCCGACGAAGGCGCGATGGCGGTCTTCCCACTCTTCCGGACGTATGGCCCTTCCGGGGCCACCCGCCATCCCGCAGTCAGTCTCCTCGAGGTCGCCAACGGCAAGGAAGACCCGATCTTCCTCTTCCACCTCGGCGCCGCGGTCGTCGAGACCTCGGCACCCGGCATCCTCGGCGAGCTCGTGGCCGAGCCGGCCCGCGTGGAGGAGCTCGGCACCCCCTGGACCACCGGCACCCTCACGCTCGCCGCCCCCGGCGACCTGCCGGCGGCGTACCGGATCGCCCAGGAGCTGTACCTGAGCGGGTATGCCGATTCGCTCTTCTCCCTGTTCGGGCGCCCCGAGCGACCGATCGGGGTGGTCTCCGCGCGCGGCGAGCGGGCGGGCCGGCTTGGCGAGTACCTCGCCGGCCGGGACTCCATCGCCGTGTCTCCCTCCTACATCACCTCCCGGGCCCAGCTCCGGCACACGCTCGCGCACGAGCTGGCGCACCGCTGGCTCCGCGACCATCCGCAAACCGCCGAGGCGCTCAAGGCCGCGATGGCCCCGATCCGCGATCCGCTGCGGTACGGCTTTCGCGATCCGGACGAGCAGCTCGCCGAATCGCTGGCATTTGCTGTCCACTTTCTTGACGCAAGCCGGCGGTCCGGCCGGCCGGCAAGGCCCGCGCTCCTGGAGAGCTATGAGCGGCTGGTCCCCGGCACCCGGAATGCGGCATCACTCCTGCTAACCTTTCCCGCGTACGAGCGCCATCCGCTCGCACGCGATGCCTGGGCGCTGAAAGGGCCCAACTGAATGCAGCAGATCACCGAGTCCACCCCGGACATTCCCTCGCGCGCCGGGCGCCCTGGCCGCCGCCTCCGCTGGGCGGCAGCCGGCATCGGTACCCTCCTGGCCGCGGTCATCCTCGTCTGGGTCGGCTCGCTCCGGATCGCCCCGCGTCCTGCCGTGCCCGAGCAGGTGACCTATTCCGCGCTCACGGCGTCCCTTGCCGCGGGCACTGTCGATTCCCTGGTCGGCTGCAGAAGTGGTGACGGGCAAGTCGACCGG
>CAMLLJ010000187.1 GCA_946480845.1 uncultured Gemmatimonadota bacterium | reverse complement strand
GCGATGTAGTCCTTGATGCGCTCCTGCAGCGGCGTCCAGTTGTGGTGGATGATGCCGAGCACGTGGTAGCAGTCCGGCACCGTCCGCACCAGGACCCGCACCGCCATGAGGTCGTAGATCTCGTCGAACGCCTTGGCCCGCTTCTTCATCTTCTGGAAGATGGACCAGAGGTGCTTGGGCCGGCCGGTCACCTCGAACCAGTCGATGCCGGCGCGGCGCAGCTCCTCCTCGAGCGGGCCGCGCAGCTTCTCGATGAGCTGCTCGCGCGCCTTCCGCTTGGCGGCCACCTGGGTCACCAGCTCCCGGTACTCCTCGGGCTCGAGGAACTTGAAGGCGAGGTCCTCCAGCTCGGCCTTCATGCCGGCCATGCCGAAGCGGTGCGCCAGCGGCGCGTAGATCTCGCGCGTCTCCAGGGCGATCCGGCTCCGCCGCTCGAGCGGGAGGTGCTCGAGCGTGCGCATGTTGTGCAGCCGGTCGCCCAGCTTGATGATGATGACGCGGGCGTCCCGCGCGATCGAGAGCAGCAGCTTGCGGTAGTTCTCGACCTGCTCCTCGGCGGAAGAGCGAAAGGTGAGGTGCGAGATCTTGGTGAGCCCGTCGACGATCCCGGCGACCTCGCTGCCGAACTCCCGCTCGATGTCGCCGGTGGAGACGTCGGAATCCTCCACCACGTCGTGGAGGAGGGCGGCGGCAATGGAGGTGCTGTCGAGGAGCTGTTCGGCGAGGATCTGGGCGACGGCGATGCTGTGGGAGATGAACTCCTCCCCCGACATTCGCTTCTGGCCGCGGTGGGCGGACGCGCTGAACGCGAGCGCGCGGTCGATCAGCTCGAGGTCGAGCCGGTCGGCGTGCGGCTTGAGCGCCACGCGCAGGCTGTTGGCCAGCTCCGCCACGGCGCCCGTCACAGCAGCCCTGCCCCCGCAAAGCTCACGAATCGGTCTCCCGCGATGATGACGTGGTCGTACAGCGGCAGGTCGAGCAGCTGGCCCGCCGCGACCAGCTGCCGGGTGACTGCCCGGTCCTCAGCCGAGGGCGTCGGGTCGCCGCTCGGGTGATTGTGCACCACGATGATGCCGGCGGCCGCTTCCGCGATGGCCGGCCGGAACACCTCGCGCGGGTGTACCAGCGACGAGTTGAGCAGGCCGCGGGTGACCAGCACTTCCCGCAGCACCCGGCTCTGGCTGTCGAGCGCGAGGAGGTGGAACTCCTCGACGGCCAGGTCGCGCAGCCGGCTGGAAAACAGCCGGACGACGTCCTCCGGTTCCCGGATCCGGGGGAGCGCCGGCCGGCCCTCGCGGGCGATCCGGGCGCCCACCTCGAAGGCGGCGATCAGCCGGGCCGCCTTGGTGGGGCCCACCCCCGTGGCGCGCAACAGTTCACCCGGCGGCCGGGAGGCCAGCCGCCGGAGCGAGCCGTCCTGGGCGTCGAGGAGGCGGGCGGCCGTTTCCGTGACCCCCGCTCCCCGCGCACCCGTCCCTAAGAGGATGGCGACGAGTTCGGCCGCCGTCAACGCAGCCGCCCCGAGCGCCCAGAGGCGTTCGCGCGGGCGCTCGGGGGTGACGTCGGCATCGGGCATCGCGCAGGATATCCAGCGGGCTGCCGGCCACGGGTGCGAAAAGCGGCGCGGTGATACCCATCTGCGCGCGGTCGGGGAGTCGTACGGCATGCAGGATGGCGCCCGGGCCCGCGCCGGTGCAGAATTGCGGGGTGTCCAGCCGAGCATCCATGGTCCCCATTGCCGTCGCGCTCGCGCTCGGCGCCTGCACGTCCCACCCGAGCGCGCCGAGCGCACCGTCACTCAGCCTCTCGGCACTGTCCCCGGACTTCGGCGCGATCCCCGTCGGCGGCCGCAGCGAGCCCCTTCGCGTCAGCGTGGCCAATCGCGGCGAAGCGGCGTCGGGTGTCCTGTCCATCGTCATCCAGGGCCCCGACGCGACGGAATTCAAGCTGCAGCGTGACCAGTGCTCCGGCCAGTCGGTGCAGGAAGCGTCCGACTGCACCCTCGAGGTGGAGCTGCATCCGGTCAGCGCCGGCCTCAAGCAGGCCACGCTCACGGTGCTCGACCCGCGCGGCCCCGACCCCTCGTCCGCGCTCCAGGGTACGGGGGTCGATGCGGGGCTCGGCATCACGCCCGCGACCCAGGCCTTCGCGCCGACCGCCGTCGGCGCGCAGAGTGCGCTGCAGACGCTGGTCGTCCGCAACGCAGCGGTCGTGCCGACCGGCGTGCTGCACACCGCGGTGGCGGGCCCGAACGCCGCGGAGTTCCTGATCACGCGCGATACCTGCGAAGGCCAGACCCTGGCGCTCAACGCGAGCTGCGTGCTCGACGTCCGCTTCGCGCCGGCCGCCGCCGGCGCCCGGCAGGCGACGGTCACGGTCTCCGCGTCACCCGGCGGCAGCGCCGGGACGCAGGTGTCCGGCATCGGCGTCAGCTAGGCTCCACGGTTCCCTCCGACTGCCCTGAGCAATCCCCCGCGCAACTGCCGTTCAACATAGGACGAGCATCCGGTGCATCGACGACTGCATGCACCCGCTGCGAGTCCCCTGATGTCGCACCCGGCCTCCGATTTTCGTGCTTCGGTATGGCGGCCCGGGAGTCACCTTCCATCCCGGGCGCCCCCCAACACCAGGAGGTCGCACCATGAAATCCCCGAATATCCTGCCGCCGGTTCGTGGAGGTCTCATGCATCGTCTTCATGCCTTCTCGGTCGGCGCCGCCCTGGCCGCGGCGCTCGGCGCCTGCGCCGACCTGCCGACCCAGCCGGCTCAGCCGACCGGGCACTCCGCGGCCACCACGGCGCCGGGCACCTCCGGGCCGGAAGCGTCGGCGCCGCAAGCCGTTCAGGGCCAGCCCGCCAAGTTCTGGGAGCGCCTGGCCAGCGTCCGCTGGAACGAGGTGGCGGAAGACCTCACCGAGACCCGCTCGGTGAACGCACTGCGGGTCTTTCCGTACCTCTCGCTCGCGCAGTTCCGCGCGGCGGAAGCAGCGTCGGCCGTGCAGCCGCATCCGCCCGTTTCTGCGGCGATCGCCGGCGCGTCCGCCGCGGTGCTCGCGCATTTCTTCCCCGCCGATCTCGCCGTGATCGAGGGCGCGCTCGCCACGCAGGCGGCCACTCCCGAGTGGCCCGGCGCGAAGCACGCGGACTTCGACGCCGGCGTGGAGATCGGCCGGGCCATCGGCGCGCGGGTGATCGCCTGGTCGGCCGGTGACGGTGTCGGGCTCACCGACCCGGGCATTCCGCCCGTCGGCGCGGGCTTCTGGACCGCCAACGGCGGCCCGACTGCCCGCGGCAATCTGGGCGCCCGCCGCTTCTTCCCGGAGACGGCCACGATCGTCACGCCACCGCCCCCGGCCTTCGGCTCCGCCGAGTTTGCCGCGGCGCTCGCGGAAGTGCGGGCCATCAGCGACGGCCGGACGGCCGAGCAGCTGGCCATCGCGAACTTCTGGCACCTGAACCAGTCGCCCGGCAGGAACGGGCCTATGAACGCCCTGGTACGGGAGCTCGTCGTGGCCCACCATCGCAACGATCTCGATGCCGCCCGGGCGCTGTTCCTCGCCAATGCGGCGGCGTTCGATGCGCTGACCTCCTGCTTCGAGGTGAAGTACCAGTACTGGTACATCCGGCCGCCCCAGGCGGACCCGGGCATCGTGACGCCATTCCCCACCCCGCCGCACCCGTCGTATCCGTCGGCGCACTCGTGCATCTCCGGCGCGATGACCGAGACCGTGGCCCAGCTCTTCCCGCGGGAGCGCGCGCGGGTCGAGGCCATGGCGCTCGAGGCGGGCCTCTCGCGGGTGTACGCGGGGATCCATTACCGGTTCGACAGCGTCGCGGGGCTCGAGCTGGGACGAGCGGTCGCGGCGAGGGCCGTGACGGCGGACCTCGGGCAAGTCTCGATCGTTCCCTGACACCAACAAGGACCTGAGCATGCATCGCTACCTGGCAGGAGCCGCGTTCCTGGCGACGCTGGTCCTGGGATCCTGCGACGGAAACACCGGCCCGGAGGATTCGGACCTGATCCTGTCGGCCAGTTCCCATGACTTCGGCGTCATCAACGTGGGCATCCAGTCCAGTCCCGTGGCGTTCACGGTCACCAACGGCCGCTCCTCCGCCAACACCATCGCGTCGGTGCGGCTGAGCGGACCGGCCATGGGCGAATTCGCCGTGGCGGGTGACGAGTGCACGGGCGCCGAGCTGGCGGTCCAGGGCACCTGCCGGGTACAGGTCCGGCTCAGGCCTTCCACGAGCGGCAGGAAGGAAGCAACGCTGACGATCACCGATCGCCACGGCACCAGCACGGCGGCCTCGCTGGAGGGGCTGGGGTCCGGCGTGTCGTTGCGCGCGAATGCCACGACCGAATTCCAGCCGGCCGCAGTCGGCGGCTTCGGGGAAACGCGCGCGGTGCGCATCACCAACGGCGGGTTCGCCCCCACCGGCCCGCTCACCGTCGAACTCACGGGGGCCGACGTTGCCGACTTTCCCATCGTGGGTGACGCCTGTGCCGGCATCCAGCTCCCGCCGGCGGCGGACTGCCTCATCACGGTCCGCTTCACGCCGGCCGCCGGCGGCCGCCGGACCGCCACGCTCCGCGTGTCCGGGGAACCGGGCGGGACCGTCATTCCCACGCTGACCGGGCTTGCCGGCAGCCCGGTGGCCCTGCAGGCCAGTCCCGCGGCGCGCGACTTCGGGCCGGCCAATGTCGGCACGGTGTCGCCGGTCATGGCGTTCACCGTGACCAACACCGCCACGGCGTCCAGCGGGACGCTGGCAGTCCGGATGACCGGCGAGGCCTCGGACCAGTTCCGCATCCAGTCCAGCACCTGCGGCAGCCGGTCGCTGCCTGCCGCCGCGTCGTGCCAGGTCTTCGTGCAGTTCGAGCCGACCGGCACGGGCATCAGGTCCGCGGTGCTGCGGGTCGAAGACCCGTTCGGCAGCATGGCGTCGGCCGAGCTGACCGGATCCGGCGAGATGATCAGCTTCGCGGTCGCTCCCGAAGCGATCGTCTTTCCCGCGACGATGGCCTCCTCGTCCAGTGCGCCGGTCACCGTCACCGTCACCAACACCGGCACGGGCACGAGCGGGGGACTCGGCGTGTTCGACAGCGGCTGCTATTACTACGGCCCCTGTGACGAGTACCAGATCACCAGCGACCTCTGTTCCGAGAATGTGCTCCCGCCCGGCGGGAGCTGCACGTTCGCCATCGTCTTCCGGCCCTCCAGCATCGAGCCTGGATCCACCACCATCACCGTTGCCGGCAATGGTGCCGTCGCCAACGTCCAGGTGAGCGGAAACGCCACGGGCCTGCACCTCCCGGTCCAGCAGGTGGACTTCGCTCCCACGCCGGTCGGCTCGACGAGCGCGGTGCAGACCGTCACGGT
>CAMLLJ010000186.1 GCA_946480845.1 uncultured Gemmatimonadota bacterium | reverse complement strand
AGCAGGTCCACCTCGTGCCGCTCGACGGCCCCGAGGATCCGCTGGTGCGACCACTTGGTGCTGGTCGTGTCGAGGTCCATGCGGCCGATCCGCGCCTCGGGAAATCGCTCCGCGACGAGGCGCTCGAGCTGCTGCGTGCCGACCCCGCGCATCTGCTGCACGCTCCCGCCGCAGGCCTCGCACTGGTGCGGCAGCGGCTCCTCGTGGCCGCAGTAGTGGCAGCGCAGGCCCGCCGGCGTCCGGTGCACGGTGAGCGAGATGCTGCAGTGCGGGCAGTCGCGCACGGTGCCGCAGTCGGGACACTGGAGGAAGGCGGCGAATCCCCGGCGGTTGAGGAGGAGCAGCGCCTGCTCCCCGGCGAGCAGGCAGCCGCCCAGCGCGTCGTCCAGCTCGGCCGACCAGGGCACGGCGCCCGTGCCGCGGACGAGCGGGGCCGACCGGAGGTCCACAATGCTCACCGGCGGGAGCGGGCGCGCGCCGATGCGCTCCGGCAGCGCGTACAGCTCGAGCGGGCGGCGCGCGCCGGCGCGGGTGCGCTCCATCGTCTCGAGCGCCGGCGTCGCACTGCCGAGCACCAGCCGCGCTCCCTCCAGCCGTGCCCGCACCGCGGCGACGTCGCGGGCGTGATACCGGGGCGATTCACCGTTCTTGTACGTCGCCTCGTGCTCCTCGTCCACCACGATCAGGCCGAGATCGCGAACCGGTGCGAAGATCGCGGACCGGGCCCCGACCGCTACCCGGCGGTCGCCGCGCCGGAGCAGCCGCCAGGCGTCGGCCCGCTCGCCGTCGGAGAGGGCGCTGTGCAGGACCGCGACCTGGTCACCGAACGCGCCGCGGAACCGGCTCACCGTCTGCGGCGTGAGCCCGATCTCGGGCACGAGCACGATCGCGCCGCGACCCGCGGCGAGCGTCCGGCGCACCGCCTCCAGGTACACCAGCGTCTTGCCGCTCCCGGTCACCCCGAAGAGCACGGCACCGGCTCCCGGCGCCAGCCGCCCGATCTCTTCGACGGCCCCGGCCTGCGCGGGAGTCAGGCGCTCGGGTGGTGGCGACCCCGGCGTCAGCGCGAAGGGATCGCGCACCCGGGCGCTCTCGCCGATGGACGCCATTCCTGACTTCACCAGCGCGCGGATCAGGGCATCCGAAAAGCCCAGCTGGTCGATGAGGTGCCGGGCCGGTGCGCTGCCGCCCAGCGACTCGATCGTCTCGAACAGCTCGCGCTGGCGCGCCCGCCGCCGGAACACCGCGTCCCGCTCGACCAGCGTCGGACGCTCCTCCGGCAGCAGGACGACCCGTTCATGCTGCTCCTGGGCCGCGCCGCCCGTCCCCCACATGCCGCCCGGCAGCATCACCTTGAAGGCGAGCCCCGGCGGCGCGCCGTAATACGCGCTCATCCACCGCGCGGCCGTGAGCAGCTCGGGCGAGAGTGTCGGCTCCGCGTCGAGGCGGGCGATGATATCGCGAACCTTGACCGCGGGCGCCCGCGCCCTGAGCGCCACCACGACGCCGACCAGCTCGCGCCGCCGCACCGGCACCAGGACGCGCGAGCCCGGGGCGATGCGCCCGTCGAGCTCGTCCGGGATCCGGTAGGTGTAGGGGGAGGCGATGGGAAGCGGCAGGGCGACCTGGGCAAACCGGGCCGGCGCCGCGCCCGGGTACGGCACGGCGTTCATCGCCTGGTGACGCCGAGGCCCGGTCCGGTCGGGAGGGTGACCTGGCCGCCCGCGATGCCGGCGCCCGTGAAGGGGTCGGCGGCAAGGAGGGCCGCGCCGTCGAGATCGACGATATCCACGAGCGGCGTGAAGTGCGCCGCCGCCGTGATCCCGAGCGAACTCTCGATCATGCAGCCGACCATGACGGTCATTGCGTGCGCGCGCGCTGCGGCAATCATCCGGATCGCCTCGCGCAGGCTGCCGCACTTGGCCAGCTTGATGTTGATCCCGTCCACCCGGCCCGCGAGCGCCGCGATGTCGGCCAGGGTCCGGCAGCTCTCGTCGGCGATGAGCGGGATGTCCGCCCGCCGGCGGATGATGCCGAGGCCGTCGAGGTCGTGCGGGACCAGGGGCTGCTCCAGCACCGTCACCCCGAACTCCCGGAGCACCGGCAGCATCGCGATGGTCTGCTTCACGGTCCAGCCGCAGTTCGCATCGACGCGCAACTCGCGGTCGGTCTCGGCGCGGATCGCTTCCATGATTTCGCGATCGCGCGACGTGCCGAGCTTGATCTTGAGGATGGGGTACTCGGCGGCTTCGCGGACCTTCATGCGGATCCGCTCCGGCGTATCGATGCCGATCGTGAACGTCGATTTCGGGGCACGCGCCGGGTCCAGGCCCCACAGCCGGTACACAGGCACGCCCAGCCGCTTGCCCACCAGGTCGTGCAGCGCCGCCGAGAGCGCGGCGCGCGCGGCGGCGTTCCCGCCGAGGCGCTCGAGCCAGGTCCGCTCGGCGTCCTCGATCGCGAACGGGTCGTCCGGCAGCGCTTCGCCGTAGACGGCCAGCGCGGCGAGGACCGACTCCGGCGTCTCGCCGTAGAACTTCGTGGCCGCCGCCTCACCCCAGCCTTCCACGCCGTCGCTGTCGGCCAGCCGCACCAGCACGGTGCGATACTCCGACTGCCCGCCGCGCGCGATGATGAACGGATGGCGGGTGGTGAGCGTCTGCAGCTCGGTGGTGAGGCGGAGGGCCACGGGATCCTCGGTGGGTGGGTGTCGATTACGCCAGGGCGCGCACGTGCGCGGCGACGCCCTCGGCGAGGCGCGCTGGAATGTAGCCTCCCTCCAGCAGGCCGACGAGCGGCGCCGCGGCGAACCGCTCGCGCAGCCGGTGCGTCAGGTCGGCGAAGTGCTCGGGCTCGAGCGTGAAGCCGCCCAGCGGGTCACCCCGCATCGAATCGAAACCGGCGGATACCAGCACGAGTCCCGGGTTCCATCCTGTCGTGGCCGTGACCACGGCGTCCCACAGGTCGCCAACGTAGCGTGCCGGGGGAAGGCCGGGCGGGCGCGGCAGGTTGAACACGTTGCCGACCCCGCGCTCGTCCGCCGCACCGGTGCCCGGCCACCACGGCCACTGATGCATCGAGATGAACCGGATCGCCGGGTCGGACTCGACCAGGGCCTGCGTGCCGTTGCCGTGGTGCACGTCCCAGTCCACGATCAGCACCCGATCGACCCCGCGGCCCAGCGCGTGCCGGGCCGCGATCGCCGCATTGGCCAGGAGGCAGAAACCCATGGCGGCACCGGCCAGCGCATGATGGCCGGGCGGCCGCCCGGCGGCAAAGGCGTTCCCCTGCCCCGCGAGCGCATGGTCGGTGGCCGCGAGCGCGGCGCCGGCGGCATGCCGTGCCGCCTCCCAGCTGTGGGCATTCACGATCGTATCGGCATCGAGCGCGCCGCCCCCCGATCCGGCCAAGCCCTGCACCTGCTCCAGGTACCGCTGCTCGTGCACCGCCAGCAGGTCGGCGTCGGGCGCAGCCGGCGCCTCGCGGAGCACGGCGGCGGGCTCGGTGGCCAACCGTTCGCGCACGGCGCGCAGGCGCGCAGGCGCCTCGGGATGGCCGGCGCCGGGATCGTGGCGTTCGCAGCTGGGATGGGTGAAGACGGGAACCGGCACCGGGGCGGGCCGATGGCTCAATTGCGCCGGACGAGATCCTGGAGTGCCCGCGCATCGTTGGCGAGGGCCCGGCGGTCCGCCGCGATCCCTTCGGCCTGGCGCAGGTGCCAGCGCCAGTACACGAACACGAGCCCGCTGGAACCGAGCAGGCACGCGCCTACGATGACGAGGAGGGGCCGCCCCAGCCAGATCCCGCCGGCGACGAGGCCGACACCGTCGAACGCGAGGAACGCGGCTGCCAGGATCGTCAGCGTGCGCGAGGCGAGCGACGTGCGCGCCGGCCGGGACATCAGCGGACCGGCCAGCGGCGCCGCGGAAGCACGATCAGCCCGGCATTGGGCACCACGCCGGCGTCGGCCAGGCTGACGTCGTCACCGAGCTCCATCCCCCGGAACTTGACCACGTACTCCTCGGGGTCGCGCCCGATGCGGGAGGCGCGGAGGGCGCGCCGCTTGACGTCCGCCACCTCGGTTGAGGCGGGGGCCTCGAGGCGCACTTCGTCCCAGATGTCGTGGACCTTGACGCGCAGGCTCAGGTCGTCGCTCACGCGGCGGCCTCGACGGGCGGGAGCGTCGAGAGGAAGCGATCCACGACCTGGTCGAAGAGCAGCGTCGAGGCGCGCACCCGCACGCCGCGCTCGGCCGGCAGGATGGCGAAGACGATCTCCTCCGTGCCCTGGCCGCGCAGCACGAGGAAGGCGGGCCCCTCCTTCTCCGGAAAAGCGGCGTGCTGGGGGACGCGCTCGGCGAAGAACCGCTTGGCACGGGCGATCACCTGCTCGCCGGTGAGCGACGTCGTGGTCTCGAATACCATGCGGTTGGTTCCTCGCGGTCGCCCGGTCAGCGGGCCTGGTTCTGCATCACGGTGATGCCGGTCGGCTGGGCGGGCAGCGGGACCGTGGCGACCACCGTCCGGGACGCGAGGTCGATCATGTCCACCGCGCCGGGGTCCGCGCCCACCGATTCCTGCGAAATATACGCGTACCGCCCGTCGGGAGAGAACGCGACGCCGTGCACCACCGGCTTGGTGGTGGGGACGCGCGCGAGCTCCCGGAGCGACCGGGTGTCCACGATGCTAACGCTGCGATCCTTCTTGTTGGTGACGATCACGACCGAGCCGTCCGGCGACGGCTCGACGTTGTAGGCCCCCTTCCCGACGGCGACCTCGCCCACCTTCGCCATGGACGCCGCATCCCAGACCTGGAGCACGTCGCCGGTGTTGCAGGCCACGTAGAGGCGGCGGTCGTCGGGCGACACCGCGACGAACGTGGGCGCGCAGACCTTCTCCGGCGCCGCGGCGGGAGCCGACGCGGCCGCGGGAGCGGCCGGCGCAGGCGCGTGGGCCGCATGGCCGCCGCCCGCCGGCATGCCCGCGCCCGTCTTCGCGCGGCGGGTGATGCCGAAGGTCGCCACCTCCATCTCGAGGATCTCGTCGGAGTGCATGCAGGAGACGTACACCCGGGTGCCCGCGTGGTTCACCTTGACGCCGTGCGGCATGTCGCAGGCGGCGATGTCGGCGATCTTGGTCATCGTCGGCGTGTGCACCACGGAAACGGGATTCACCCGCGGGCGGTCGCCGAAGAAGTCGGAGTTGGCCACGAAGGCGAACTCGCCGTCGGGCGTGAGCGAGATCGTGGTCGGGTAGTACTCGAGGGTCGCGCGCCCGATCAGCGTGTCGCCGTCGGCGGCGATGCGCCAGAGCGTGCCGTGCGGCGTGCCGTGCGCGATGGACACGTAGTAGCTGCGCTGGTCGGGCGCCATCGTGATGTTGTGCGG
>CAMLLJ010000185.1 GCA_946480845.1 uncultured Gemmatimonadota bacterium | reverse complement strand
AGCTTCGCTCGCATGCGCTCGACGAAGTCGCGCTCCTGGTTTACGACGTTCGCGAAGGCCACTTCGCGCACCAGCGGCCGGCCGGTGGCGTTCATGCTGGCCGTGGGGGTGGTGCTCGCCTGGCTGGTGACCGGGCCGCTCTTCGGCTTCAGCGACACCTGGCAGCTGGTGATCAATACGGGCACCACGATCGTCACGTTTCTGATGGTCTTCCTGATCCAGAACACCCAGAATCGCGACTCCGAGGCGATCCAGGTCAAGCTCGACGAGCTGCTTCGGGTGACCCAGGGTGCGCACAACGCGCTGCTCGACCTCGAGGAGCTGGAGGACGAGGAGCTGGACCGGATCCGCGCCGGCTACACGCGGCTGGCCGGGCGGGCGCGGGAGGAGCTGCGGGACGGGCAGGCCGATGTCGGGTCGCCGGAGGTGGACTGACCGGCTGTGCCGGCGGAGACGGTGAGCAATCCCGGCGAGACGGTCCGTTCCACGATACATGGCTCGCACACAGGCCAATCCGGGTGGAGCATCCCCAATGCGTCTCATGCGACGGCCGGTCCTGCCCAGCGCCTTCCTGGCCACCGCGCTCGCGGCGGCCGCGTGCGGCGATCCTGCCGGGCCCGCCGGCACTCCCGGTCCGGTCGGCATGCCGAGCGCCGCCTTTGCCGGGACCGTATCCGACCCGGTAGGCGCCGGCGGCCCCACCAGCGCGCGCGGCACCATGACCGAGGCCTTCGTCTCGCTCGCCCCGGGGACGGTGCCGGGCGCGACCGCCGTGACCATCACCAACCTCCGCACCGGCGACGACACGGCGACTCCGTTCACCGACGGCGGGTTCGACCCGGTCGCGGTGCCGGCCACCGCGGGAGACACGCTCGAGCTGCGCATCACGCTCGGGGACGGCACGCTGGCCTACGCGAAAGCGGGCGTGCCCGCGCGCCGCCAGCCGCGGGTCGTGCGCATACGGCCCACGGCGGGCCGGACCGACGTGGCACTCAATACGAACATCATCCTGGTCTTCAGTGAGCCGGTCGACCGGACGACGCTCGCCGGCGGGTTCCGCCTGCTGCGCGACGGACTGGATGTCCCGGGCGCTTTCGTGCCGGTCGACGGCTCGGAGGTCGGTGTCGCCTTCGAGCCCGCGGCACCGCTCGCGCCGGAAACGGAGTACCAGCTCGTGGTCACCGGCTCGGTCAGAGACCTGTCGGGTGACGGCCTGGAAGAGACGGTCACCAGCAGCTTCACGACTGCCGCGGCCGGCACCGTGCCTTTGCCCGAGGAACCGCCGGACCTCCCGGACGATCCGCCCGACATGTCGATCGGCGTTTTCGTCGCCGGCGCCGACGGCGCGAACCCGGTGTTCCTCGCCGCGGGCGCACGGCCCGCATGGTCACCCGATGGCGTGCATATCGCCTACCATCGGCAGGGATGGATCTTCGTCATCCGGGCCGACGGCGGCGCGGAGACGATGCTGGCGCCGGGTTGGGAACCGGCCTGGTCGGCCGACGGCACCAGGATCGCATTCACCTCGCGTGACGGCATAGCGGTCATGTCGAGCGACGGCACTGGCGCGACGACCATTGTCCCCCGCGATTTTCTTGGTTTGCCTGCGGACGACATGGGCGTCGGACGGCCCTCCTGGTCGCCGGACGGAAGCCGGATCGCCTTCGAGCACCTTGGCGGCGGCGACATGGACATGGCCGAGGCGTACGTGGCGAACGCCGATGGCTCCGGCATCTTCCGCCTGACGCTCGGCCCCGGACGGTTCGCCGAATCCGATCCGGCGTGGTCGCCGGACGGCAGCGAGATCGCGCTCTGGAGCTACGGATACGGGATCGCCCGGGTCCAGGCGTCCGGCGGTGAACCCGTCACCATGTTCAAGCTGGACGACACGGTCGTGTACGGATCGCGTCCCGCGTGGTCGCCGGACGGGAGTGCGATCCTGTTCGTCGCCGGCCGGCTGAGTCCGGAGCCGGCCATCTGGCGGGTGGCGCGGGATGGAGGCACTCCGGAGGTGGTGATCGCGAACGCGATCGACCCCGCATGGTCGCCGGACGGGAGCCGGATCGCGTTCTCGCGGTTCAATCCCTGAACGCGGTCGCGTCCGTGGGGCGCTGACGGTATCGTTCGCCCCATGGACCGGCAACCCGTCCTCCAAGGCGACCTCCTCGAGCTCCGCCCCCTCCTCGCCGAGGACTGGGACGCCCTCTTCGCGGTGGCCTCGGACCCCCTCATCTGGGAGCAGCATCCCGCCTCGGACCGCTGGCAGGAACCGGTCTTCCGCGAGTTCTTCCGCATGGCCATGGAATCGGGCGGCGCGCTCGTCGCCATCGACCGGCGCGACGGGCGCATCATCGGATCGTCGCGCTATGTCGGCTACGACCCCGTCGCGAGCGAAGTCGAGATCGGCTGGACCTTCCTCGCGCGGAGCTACTGGGGCGGTCGCTACAACGGCGAGATGAAGCGGCTGATGCTGGACCATGCGTTCGCGTTCGTCGACCGCGTCGTCTTCATCATCGGCCCGGAGAACCGGCGCTCCCGCCGCGCGATCGAGAAGATCGGCGGGGTGCTCGAGGGCATGCGGCGCGACGACACCGGCCGGGAATGCGTCGTCTATGTCATCCGGGCGCCCGCCGCATGACTGCGCCCGGGCCGAACGGCGGCGGATCCGAGCGCGCGAAGATGCTCCGCGGTGACCTCTACCTCGCCAGCGATCCCGAGCTCACCGCCGCGCGTACCCGCGCACGGCAGCTGTGGCAGCGCGTCAACGCGGCAGACCCGGCCGATCCGGATGCGCTGCGCGGCCTGCTGGGCGAGCTGCTGGGCGCCTTCGGCGCCGGCGCCTGGATCGAACCTCCCTTCTACTGCGAATACGGCACCCAGATCACCCTCGGCGAAGGCGCGTTCGTCAACATGAACTGCGTCTTCCTCGATCCGGCGGCCATCACTATCGGCGCCCAGGCGCAGCTCGGTCCGGGCGTGCAGCTCCTCACCGCCACCCACCCGACCGATGCCGCTGCGCGCGTGGCAGGGCCGGAGCTGGCCCGCCCCATCTCGATCGGCGCGCGCGCCTGGCTGGGCGGGGCGGTGGTCGTGGGGCCCGGCGTGAGCATCGGTCCCGACACGGTCGTCGGGGCGGGCAGCGTCGTGGTGCGGGACCTGCCGGCGGGCGTGGTGGCCGTCGGCAATCCCTGCCGGGTCATCCGCCAGCTGAGGGAAGGGTGACCCCGGCGGCACGGCGCTTTTCGCCCGCCGATCGCGAGCGGCTCGAGCGCGCGAAGATCCTGGGTGTGCGGTCGGGCGCGACACACAAGTACACCGGGGTGTGGCTGGTGACGGTGGACGGACGCCTGTTCGTCCGGAGCTGGAACGACTCACCGACGGGATGGTATCGCGCGTTCCGGGCCGAGCCCGTCGGCTCGATCAGCATCGGGAAGGATGAGATCGCGGTCCGGGCGCGCCAGGTCCGGAGCGAGGCGACGCGCCGGGCCGTCACCCGCGCCTACGCGGAGAAGTACGCCACGAAGGCATCGGAGAAATGGGTCCGCGGATTCGCCGAGGCCAATCGCGAAGCCACCACCATCGAGCTGGAGCCGGCATGAACAGGGTGTCGTGCCCGGCCCTCCGTTTGCGCTCTCCCTGGCAAACCCCTGTGGTAGGCTCGCAGAGGCACCGTCGTCTCACCTCGTTCTTCGCCGTCGTCGCCGCCGCCGCCGCGGCCGCGCCGGCGCCGGCCCGCGCCCAGGACCACGCATCCCACCAGCTCGGCGCGGTAGATTTCCGCGCGTCCTGCGCCGCCCCCGCGCGCGCCGAGCTGGACCGCGCCATCGCGCTGCTCCACCACATGACCTACCCGCGGGCGCGCGAGTCGTTCGAGAAAGCCGGCGCGCTCGATCCACGCTGCGCCATGGCGCACTGGGGCGTCGCGATGACGCTCTTCCAGCCGCTCTGGCCCACGCGCCCGGGCCCGGCCGACCTGCGCCGCGGATGGACCGAGGTCGAGACCGCACGGCGCCTCGGCCCGGGCTCGGAGCGCGAGCGGGCACTGGTCGAGGCGGCCGCGGCCTTCTTCGCCGACCCCGACTCGACCGACTACTGGCGGCGGATCCGCCGCTGGGAACAGGCGATGGAGCGGGCGTACCGGGGCTTCCCGGATGACGCCGATGTCGCCGCGCTCTACGCGATGTCGCACCTGGCCGTGGCGCCGTCCGACTCGGTCACCTCGACCTATGCCGACAGCGCCGCCGCGGTGCTCCTCGTCGTGCTCGAACGGCATCCCGACCACCCGGGCGCCATGCACTACCTCGTCCACGCCAACGACACCCCGGGCCGCGAGCAGGATTCGCCCGGGGTGATCCGCGGCTACGCGGCCGCGGCGCCGCGCAACCCGCACGCGCTCCACATGCCGACCCATGTGTACACGCGCCAGGGCGACTGGGATGCGGTCGTACGCGGCAACCTGCTCGCCGCGGAGGCGGCGCTCGCACAGCCGGCGGGCGACCGCGGCCAGTATGTCTGGGACGAGTTTCCTCACGCGATCGAGTACCTCGTCTATGCGTACCTGCAGCAGGGCGCCGAGGACGAGGCGAAGGCGCAGCTCGAGCGCCTCGAGGGGACGCCCAACCTGCAGCCCACGTTCAAGACGGCCTTCCACCTCGCGTCCACCCGCGCGCGGTTTGCGCTCGAGCGCCACGCATGGTCCGAGGCGATGGCGCTCGCCCCGCGCGAGCCGGCGTCGCTCGACTGGGACCGGTTCACCTGGCCCGAGGCGGTGACCTGGTTCGCGCGCGGACTCGGGGCCGCGCGGTCCGGGAAGGTGGCGGAGGCGCGGGCGGCGGCAGAGCGTCTCGATTCGCTCGAAGCCGCAGCCGGCCGGAGCGGTGAACGGCTCTTCGCCCGGAACATCCGCGTGATGCGCCTGGGCGCGGCGGGGTGGCTCGCGCAGGCGGAGGGTGACGGGAAGCGGGCCGAAGCCCTGCTGCGCGAGGCCGCGGCGCTGGAGCTGGCGACGCCGAAGCACGCGGTGACGCCCGGCCCGACCGTCCCCGCCGAGGAACTGCTCGGCGACCTGCTGCTCGAGCAGCACCGGCCCGTCGAGGCGCTTGCGGCGTACCGGCGCTCACTGGAGCTGTATCCGGGGCGTCGCAACAGCAGGCAGGGCGCGGAGCAGGCCGCTCGGACGGAAGGTCGCTGAGCTAGTCGGCGATCGTGTCGAGGTGCCAGCCCGTGTGGACCCACTTCCCGGCGCGCCGCACGAACACCTCCGTGCCGCGTCCCGTCGTCTCGTGCGCCTGGCCGGCGCTGTCGGAGAGCACCAGCCGGAAGCGGGTGTAGAGAATCACCGCATCGCCGTACTTCTGGAAGACGTTCCTGGGAAATTCGAGCGCGGTGATCGTCAGCCCGCGCCCGGCGAA
>CAMLLJ010000184.1 GCA_946480845.1 uncultured Gemmatimonadota bacterium | reverse complement strand
CCGGCGGGTGCCGCCGTAGATCCAGACGCTGGAGATCAGGTGGTCTCCCGGCCGGAGCACCGCCAGGTGTGCCAGGGCGGTCGCGCCCATGCCGCTGGCGACGAAGATCGCGTCGTCGGCGCCCTCGAGCATCGCATACTTGTGGGCGATGGCGACCTGGTTCGGGTTGTTCCCGTACCGGGTGTAGAGCACCTCCTCGTCGCTGCCGACCGGATTGACGAAGGTGGCGCTCTGCGAGATGGGCGGCACCACGGCCGACCAGTCGCGCTGGCGGTGGGGGGTACCGTGGACCGCGGTGGTGGAAAGGCCGAACCGGCGGCGCGTCACGGAAGGGGAACCGGGTGGAGCGCGCCGTCGAGGAGGCGGACCAGGCGGAGCGCGGTGAGCGACTCGAACGCCCCGGACGCACGCTCCCTGGCCCAGCCGAGCCGGTCGGCGAGCGCCGTCTCGTCGGCGGGCCCTTCGGCGCAGACCGAGCCGAAGGCCTCGCGGGCGTCGTCGTCCGCACAGCCAAGCACGGCGGGGCGCTCGCTCGGCGCGGTCACGGCGGTCACCGCGAGGCCGTGGTGGCGAAGGACGTGCTCCACCGCCTCGAGCTGGTCGGTGCGGAGCCCCCGGACCACGAAGAACGGCCCGTCGGGTCCACCGCCGAGCAGCAGCTTGGCCACGACTTCGTCGGCGCAGCTGAAGTCGATCAGCTCCACCTCGTCGAAGTCGAGGAGGGCCGTGGTGCAGCCCGATCCGGCCAGGGCGCGCTCGATCCGGCCGCGGATGGCCGCGCCGGTGGGACGGGTGACGAGGCAGCGATACGGGGAGGCCACCGTTTCGCGGAGGAGCTGGTGCAGCCGGAAGGTCTCGATCATCCGGCCTGCTGGTCTCGGGCGGGTATGGTGATCTGCACCTGCGCTCCCGGGAAGAAAGGAAGGTGCTCGGTCAGCGGGGCATCGTCGTCCCAGCCGGGGACGATCGACAGGCGCGCCGTCCCGCTGCGGATCGAGATCTTGCCGTCCCAGTGGCTCACCGACCGCTTGATGGAGGCGAGCCCCTGGCCCCGGCCCGGGTCACGGAAGCGGCTCACGTTCTGGATCAGCGCGGCCTCGAGTGCGGCGCCGTCGCCCCACCGGTCGCCGTAGCGCTTGGCGTGCGCGGCCTCGAGCGAGGGGCGGAAGCCGATCCCCGAGTCGCTGACCGCGATGACCACGACCCGCCGGCCCAGCCGCCGCCGCCAGGTGTACGCCTGGACGGCCACCCAGCCGCTGGTGCCGGAGTGCTCCACAATATTCTGACATGCCTCGGAAAGCGCCATGCCGAACCGCATCGTCTCGTTCACGCCGATGCCGAGCTGCTCGCTCAGGATGTGCGCGGCCGGCTCGGCGACGCGGCCGACGACCTCGTGGACGTCCTCCATGGCGAGGATCGGCGTCACGTCGAGCAGCGAGTCGGAGGGCCCCGCGGCGGCCCTGGGCACCCGCCCGTGGATCTCGAACAGGCCGGCGGCGTGCTTGAAGAAGCCGGTGCGGGCCCAGTAGCGGCGCACGTCATCGCTGGTGGGCACCGCCAGCAGCGGCTTGTCTCGCTTCGCCTCGGCCAGGGCCTGCGCGGCCGTGAGGATGCCAATGAGCCCGTAGGGCGACGCCCACTGCGCCCCGCGCGCGTCGAAGAGCAGCCGTTCCTCGGGGGGCCAGCTCCCGAACGACGCGGCGAACTGGTCGAAGCTCCGGTCGTCGAAACTGGCGGGAATCTCGATGATCCTGGTCACGGCGTCACCAGCTCCCCGCGGAGGTGCTGCGCCAGGCCGCTGGCACCGCGGAACGTGGCATTGCGCCCCGCCATCCGGTTGGCATGTCCCAGCGCGGCCTCGACCTCATCCCCCGCCAGCAGCCGGCTGAACGCCGAGGCCCCGAACACGTCGCCGCACCCGGTGGGATCCACCGCTTCGACGTAGGCCGCCTCGACCAATCCGCTCCGCACCGTCCCGCCATCTCCTCTCAGAATGGCCCGACCGTCCCGACCGCCCTGACCGTCCTGACCGCCCTGCACGTAAATCGCCCCTCTCGCCCCCAGCGTCACGATCAGCAGGCTCACGTTCTCCCGCAGCGCCATCGCCGACAGCGCCAGCGGATCGTCGGACAGCTCGCGCATCTCGTCCTCGTTCACCTGTACCATGTCGAAGCAGCCGAACCAGGAGGGCGCGTCCGGCAGCGGCCGGATCGTGCGCATGCCGTCCTGCCGCATCCCGAGAAAGAGACTGTGCAGGTCGGCGTAGAGCGGCCCGCTGAACCCGCGGCGCAGCAGCTGGGCGGTCCCCAGCGACAGCTCGAAGCCGGAAATGAAGTTGACGTAGAGCGCATCGAGGTCCCGGACCATCGGGCCCAGCTCGGGCCAGGTCCAGCCGGGCACACCGCCCGACATCCGCTCGCAGCGGCGCTCGGCCTGCTGGTAGTGCAGCACGACACGGTTGTTCGGCTCGTCGACCTCCACGCAGCGCGCGCCCGGCGCGAGCCGGGTGAGCGTCGCGAGGAACTCGGCGGCGCGCGGGGCGAGGTCGCGGCCCACCTTGATGAGCGGGACGATCTCCCAGTCGTCGGGCAGGCTCGCGTCGAGGCCCGCGAGCGCGTAGGCGATGCCGCCCCATTCCTCGACCGGCGCGGCGAGCGGGTCGCGCCCGTGGATCACGTCCCAGACCAGCGAGCCCACGATGCCGACGCGGCGCACCGGCTCAGGTCCCCCGCTCGAGGAAGACCCGCGCGGCGCCCTGGACGCCGGGCGTGTCCAGCTCGCTCGGCAGGATGCGCACGGCCGCAACGGCCGGCTTGAAGGCGCGGCGCGCCACCTCCCGGCGCAGGGGAATGAAGAGGAGGTCCCCCGCCTTCCGCACGCCGCCGCAGACGACCACGACTTCCGGATTGAAGATGTTCACCAGGTTGGCGACGCCGGCGCCGAGGAAATGCGCGGTATCGTGCACCACCTCGCCGGCGAGCGGATCGCCGGCCTGCGCCGCGTCGTATACCGTCTGTGCCGTGATGGCCCCGACGTCGCCGCCGACCATGGCCGCGAGGCCGCTTTCCGCGCCCGCTTCGAGCGCCTCGACGGCGCGCCGCGCGATGGCCGGGCCGGAGGCATAGGCCTCGAGGCACCCGTAGTTCCCGCAGGCACAGCGGCGCCCGTTGGAGTCGATCGTGGTGTGCCCGATCTCCCCGGCGCAGCCGGACGCCCCGTGATAGAGGCGGCCGTCGATGATGATCCCGCCGCCGATGCCGGTGCCGATGGTGAAGCCGATCGCGTGCCGGGTGCCGCGCGCGGCCCCGCACCACCACTCGCCGAGGACGGCGCAGTTGGCGTCGTTGTCGATGAAGACCGGCAGGCCGAGCCCGTCGGCGAGCCGGTCCCGGAGCGGGAACGACACCCAGCCGAGGTTCGGGGTCAGCAGCACGATGCCGCTCTCGGTGTCGAGCGGCCCGGGCGCCCCGGCGCCGGCGCCGAGGAAGGTCGCCCCGGGGTCGAGGCGCTGGGTTTCGGCCATCACCTCGCGGGCCACGGCGAGGATGCGCGCCAGCACGTCGTCGGCGCCGCCGTCCGCGAGCGTCGGCGCGCTGCGGAACACCAGCATCCGGCTGCCGTCGTCCGACACCGAGCCGACGGAGAAGTTGGTGCCGCCGATGTCGATCCCGAGGACCCAGGCGGCCATCAATCGACCTGGAGCACGGCGAGGAAGGCTTCCTGGGGGATCTCGACGGCGCCGATCTGCTTCATCCGCTTCTTCCCCTCCTTCTGCTTCTCGAGGAGCTTGCGCTTGCGGGTGATGTCGCCGCCGTAGCACTTGGCGAGCACGTCCTTCCGGAACGCGCTGATGGTCTCCCGCGCGATGATCTTCTGCCCGACCGCCGCCTGGATCGCCACCGCGAAGAGTTGGCGGGGGATCAGCTCCTTCAGCTTCTCCGCCACCTTCCGGCCCCACTCGTACGCCTTGTCGCGGTGGATGATCACGCTGAAGGCGTCGATCGGGTCGCCGTTGATCAGCATGTCGAGCTTGACCAGGTCCGACTCGCGGAAGCCCATCAGCTCATAGTCGAGCGACGCGTAGCCCTTGGACAGCGACTTGAGCCGGTCGTGGAAGTCGAGGACGATCTCGCCCAGCGGGAACTCGAAGTCGAACTCGACGCGCGAGGTGTCGAGGTAGTGCATCCCGTTGTACACGCCGCGCCGCTCCTGCCCCAGCTTCATGATGCCGCCGATGAACTCCGACGGCGCCATGATGCGCGCCTTCACGTACGGCTCCTCGATCCGGCTGATCTCGGCCGGGTCGGGGAGCGCCGTCGGGTTCTCCAGCAGCATCATGGTGCCGTCGGTGCGGTACACGTGGTACTCGACCGTGGGCACCGTGGTGATGAGCGAGAGGTCGAACTCGCGCTCGAGGCGCTCCTGGATGATGTCGAGGTGCAGCAGGCCGAGGAACCCGCAGCGGAAGCCGAACCCGAGCGCGGTGGACGATTCGGGCTCGTAGTGGAGGCTGCCGTCGTTGAGGCTCAGCCGCTCGAGCGCGTCCCGCAGCCCTTCGTACTGGTCGGACTCGGTCGGGTAGACGCCGGCGAACACCATCGACTTCGCCTCCCGGTAGCCGGGCAGCAGCTCCTTCGCCGGGTCGGCGGCGTCGAGGATGGTGTCGCCCACGCGGGCGTCGCGGACGGCGCGGAGGCTCGCCACCACGTAGCCCACCTCGCCGGCCTCGAGCTGCGGCGCCTGCCGCTGCCCGAGCTGCATGTAGCCGACTTCGTCCACCGGGTACAGGTCCCCGGGATGCGAGCCGAAGGCGATCTCCATCCCGGGCCGGAGCACCCCGTCCACCACCCGGATGCTGGGAATGGCGCCACGGTAGCGGTCGAAGTAGGAGTCGAAGATCAGCGCCCGGAGGGGGGCGTCCGGCCTGCCGGAGGGCGCCGGCACCCGCGCCACGATCGTCTCGAGCAGGGCGGGGATCCCGGTGCCCTCCTTGGCGGAGACCGAGAGGATCTCCTCCCGGCGGGCGCCGATGAGGTCGATGATCTCCTTCGCGCGGCGCTCCGGCTCGGCACCCGGGAGGTCGATCTTGTTGAGGACGGGGATGATCTCGAGCCCGGCATCGAGGGCCAGGAAGAGGTTGGAGAGCGTCTGCGCCTGGATCCCCTGCGAGGCGTCCACCACCAGGATCGCGCCTTCGCACGCCGCGAGCGACCGGGACACCTCGTAGGTGAAGTCCACGTGCCCGGGCGTATCGATCAGGTTGAGCTCGTACTCGACCCCGTCCGGCGCCACGTACGCCATCCGGACCGCGTTCAGCTTGATGGTAATCCCCCGCTCGCGCTCGAGGTCCATGGTGTCGAGCAGCTGCTCCCGCATCTGCCGCTTGCCCACGGCGCCGGTGGCCTCGATGAGCCGGTCGGCGAGGGTGGACTTGCCGTGGTCGATGTGGGCGACGATGCAGAA
>CAMLLJ010000183.1 GCA_946480845.1 uncultured Gemmatimonadota bacterium | reverse complement strand
GATGGACCCGGCGCGGCGCCTGGTGATCGTGATCCTCAGCAACCGCGTCCATCCGACCCGGGAGAACGCGCGCTGGGGGCCGGTGCGGCGGGGACTGGCGGACCGGGTGGCGCGGGCCGTGCCGAAGTGCCGCTGCTGACACCCGGTCCCGGCATGCTTCTGCTTGCGCCACAGGCAGTTAGCGCCGTGCCGCGTTGACTTCACTTTCCCGGCTGTCTACCTTCCGGTCGGGACTTTTCCAATGGAGCAGGACATGAGCGGTATCGAGCCCCAGACGGCGCCCAGCGGACTGAGCGTGACGCTTTCCGACCGGGCAGCCGATGAGGTCAGGAAGTTCATCGAGGCGGAGCAGGTGCCGGCCGAGTCGGCGGGCCTCCGCGTGAGCGTGCTCCCGGGCGGCTGCTCCGGCTTCAAGTACAGCCTCAACATCGAGGAGCGCGCGGTGGAGGACGACATGACGCTCGACCTCAACGGTGTGCGCGTCTTCGTGGACGGCTTCAGCGCGCAGTACCTGAACGGCGTCACGATCGACTACGTCAGCTCGATGCAGGGCTCGGGGTTCACGTTTAGCAACCCGAACGCAACGGGCGGGTGCGGGTGCGGGAGCAGTTTCACGGCATAGGGATCAGGGGTCAGGCTTGATCGTCTGGCAACGGGGGACGGGAAGCGAGCTTCTCTGTCCCCCGCAATTTTTTTGAGGACGCATCCACAGCCACCAGCCACCAGTCCCTGATCCCGGGCCCTGATCCCTGACCCTCGCATGCACCCAGTCGACCTCGCCGTCATCCTCATCTACTTCGCCCTCACGCTCGGCATCGGCGCCTGGGCGACGCGCAGGCAGGCGACGGCCGGCGACTACTTCCTCGGCGCGCGCGACCTGCCGGCCTGGGCCGTGCTGCTGTCGATCGTGGCGACGGAGACGTCGGCGCTCACGGTGATCTCCGTGCCGGGAATCGGCGCGCGCTCGGACCTGACCTTCCTCCAGCTCTCCTTCGGTTACTTCATCGGACGGTTCGGCGTCGCCCTGTGGCTGCTGCCCGGCTACTTCAGCGGCACGCAGGAGACGGCGTACACCCGGCTCGAGTCGCGCTTCGGCGTGGGGTCGCGGCGCGTCGTCTCGGTGATCTTCATGGTCACGCGGTTCCTCGGCGACGGGGTGCGGATCTTCGCCGGTGCGATTCCCCTCGCCATCCTCACCGGCTGGAGCGTGCCGGTGGCGATCCTGGCCATGGGCCTGGTGACGCTGGTCTACACCTGGTTCGGCGGGCTCAAGGCCGTCGTCTGGGCGGACGTCGTGCAGCTCGTGGTGTATGTGACCGGCGGGATTGCGGCACTGCTCATCGCCTGGGACCTGGCCGGGGGAGCGGGCGCCGCGCTCGACCTCGCCGCAGCCGCCGGCAAGCTCCGGGTCGTCGATCCGACGGTGAACCTCACCTCGACCTACACGCTGCTGGGCGGCCTCGTGGGCGGGGCGATGCTGTCCGCCGCGTCGCACGGCACCGACCACCTCATCGTCCAGCGCCTGCTGGCCACGCGCTCGCTGCGTGATGCCCAGCGCGCGCTGGTCGGCTCGGGCGTCGTCGTCGCGCTCCAGTTCCTGCTCTTCCTGCTGGTGGGATCGGCGATCTGGGCCGCCGGCTTCGCGCCCGAATCGCTGCCGGGCGACAGCGTCTTTCCCCGCTTCATCGTGGAGCACCTGCCCCGCGGCCTCGCCGGCCTCGTCGTGGCCGGCATTCTGGCCGCCGCGATGAGCACGATCAGCTCCTCGATCAACGCCCTCGCGTCCTCGGTGACGCACGACATCTACGCCTCGTGGACCGGCCGCACCGACCCGGCCCACCTGCTGCGCGTGGGGCGCACGTTCTCGCTCGCGTGGGGCGGCGCGCTGATCGCGGCGGCGCTCTTCTTCCACCAGTTCGCCTCGGGCACCGATACGCCGGTCGTCGTGCTAGCGCTCTCCATCGCGTCGATCACCTACGGCGCGCTGCTCGGCACCTACATGCTCGCGGGCCGGTGGTCAAAGGCGACGGGCCGCGACGTGATCATCGCGGTCGGCGTCACCCTCGCCTGCATGCTGGTCGTGGTCTTCGCCCGCCAGCTCGCCGAGCGCCCCGGCCTCGAGTGGCTGGCGCCGTTCGGGCGCCTGGCCTGGCCATGGTACGTGCCGCTCGGCACGCTGCTCGGCGTCGCGCCGGAGACGGTCGCGAGCCTCGCGCATCCGCAACAAAGGATAGTGGCATGAGCGACCCGGTGCTGATCGGCGTGGATGGCGGCGGCACGCGGACCAGCGTCGCCGTGAGCCGAGGCGGCGCCATCGTGGGCCGCGCGGAAGGGCCGGGCTCCGCCGTGCGTCCCGGACGCTCGCTCGTCTCGGCGACCACCATCGCGGACACGGTGCGGCGCGCGCTCTCCGCCGCGGGCGAGCTGACCGCCGACGTGCTGGTCGCCGGTGTCGCCGGCGCGGGCCGAGAGACCGAGGCGCGCGAGCTGCAGCAGGCACTCCGCGGCGAGGGGTTCGCCCGGAAGGTGGTGGTGACCACGGACATCGCCATCGCGCTGGAGGGGGCGCTCAGCGGCGGCGCGGGCATCGTCCTCAGCGCGGGCACCGGGAGCATCGCCGTCGGCCGCGACGCGGCGGGCACCGAGTACCGCGCCGGCGGCTACGGGTGGCAGATGGGTGACGAAGGGAGCGGCTACGCGATCGGGCGCGCCGCGCTCGGTGCCGTGAGCCGGGCACTCGATTGCCGGGGCGCGGAGACCGGGCTGTCGAGCCGCCTGGCGGCGGCCACCCGGAGCGAGGACTTCAACGCGCTGGTCCGCTGGACCGCCACCGCCGGGCCGGCCGAGGTGGCTTCGCTCGCCTCGCACGTGCTCGCCGAGGCTGCGGCGGGCGATGCCGTCGCCTCCGCGATCGTGCACTACGCCGCCGAGGAGCTTGCGCAGCTCGTGGTCTCGATCCGGAAACGGATGGAAGGTGATGCGGTGCCGGTCGCCCTCTCCGGCGGGCTGCTCAACGACGCGACGTTCCGCGCCGCCGTGCAGGACCGGCTCGCGAAGCACGGCATCACCGTGGGCGCCGGGGCGGTGGATGCCGTGAGCGGCGCGATCAGGATGGCCGCCGGGCTGGGCTGACGGCGCGCCGGCCGGCGGCGCGGCTTAGCGCCGCCGCAGCTTGCTGTGCCGGTACCCGTAGGCGAAGTAGAGGGCCAGTCCGAGTGCCAGCCAGATGCCGAACCGCTCCCACGCATGCACCGGCAGGCCCTTCATCACGTAGAGACACGCCCCCGCTCCCGCCAGCGTCACTACCCACACGAACGGCACCCTGAAGGGCCGCGGGCGCTCCGGCTCCTTGATCCGGAGCACCAGCACCCCGATGCAGACGATGGCGAAGGCCGCGAGCGTCCCGATGTTGGTGAGGTCGTAGATCTCGTTCTCGTCCGCCACCAGCGACCCCGCCGCGACCACCAGGCCGGTGACGATGGTCGCCGCCCACGGCGTGCGGTACTTCGGGTGCACCCGCGCGGCCCAGGGCGGCAGCAGGCCGTCCCGCGCCATGGCGAGGAAGATGCGCGGCTGGCCGTACTGGAACACCAGCAGGACGGCCGTGAGCGAGACGACCGCACCGGCCGCCACGATCCAGCTCGCGGTCGCGAGCCCGGCCATCTGGAGCGCCTTGGCGAGCGGGTCGGCGCCACGCAGCTCCTGGTACGGCACCAGCCCCGTCGCCACGGCGCCCACGATCACGTAGATCAGCGTGCAGATCGCGAGGCCGCCCAGGATGCCGATCGGCATGTTGCGCTGCGGGTTCTTCGTCTCCTCGGCGGCCGTCGAGATCGCGTCGAAGCCGATGTACGCGAAGAAGACGATCGCGGCGCCCTGGTGGATCCCGCGCCAGCCGTTGGGCGCGAACGGGACATAGTTGGCGGGGTCGATGTGCATCGCCCCCACCACCACGAACATCCCCAGCACCAGCAGCTTGATCACCACCATGATGTTGTTGGCGCGGACGCTCTCCCGGACGCCGATGGCGAGGAGGGCGGTCACGAACAGCACGATGAGCGCGGCGGGAATGTTGAGGATGAAGGGAACCCCGGCGATGCGCGGCGCCGTCTGCAGCAGGCCGTGGATCGCGGGGTCGGCGCTGAGGAGCGCGGTGCGATAGCCGTGGGTCAGCCAGTCGGGGAGATGGATGCCGAACCCGGTGAGCAGTGAATTGAAGTACCCGCTCCAGGCGATCGCCACGGCCACGTTGCCCACCGCGTACTCGAGGATCAGGTCCCACCCGATGATCCAGGCCACGAACTCGCCCAGCGTCGCGTAGGAGTACGCATATGCACTGCCCGCCTGGGGGATCATCGCGGCCAGCTCGGCGTAGCAGAGCGCGGCCAGCCCGCACACCACGCCCAGCAGCACGAACGAGAGGATCAGCGCGGGACCGGCGCCGTAGCGGACCACTTCGCCGGTCGGCCGCAGCTCGCCGGCCGCGGCCGTGCCGATGGAGGAGAAGATGCCGGCGCCGATGACTGCGCCGATGGAGAGCATGATGAGGTCGCCCGCGCCGAGCTCCCGCCTGAGGGAGTTGGGCGCATCGGAGTCCACCACCAGCTCGGCGATCGGCTTGCGCTGGAAGAGTTGGTTCATCCGGGGATGTCAGAGGGTGAACAGGGGATGTCAGCTTCCGGTCGCGAGAATGAAGTCCATCGGGAAGACGACCGCCACCGGGACGCCGGCGCGGGTGCGCGCCGGGCGGAACCGGGTCTTCATCACGATCTCGGAGAACTTCTCGAGGTAGTCCCGGTCCTCGATCTCGGGATCGGTCTCGAACTTGTCCACCCGCCCGTCGGCGGAGACCCAGAAGGTCACCCGGATGGTGCGGCCGCGGAGCTCCTTCGGGGGGCGCTCCATCGGCGGCACCCAGTTGCGCAGCTGCGGCGGCGCGATGTCGGTGCTGTCGCCGCCCGAGCCGGGACCGACGCCGAGCCCATTGCCAGGCCCGGTGCCGCCTCCCGCGCCCCCGCCGGTGCCGCTGTCCGCCCCGCTCCCGGTGCCCTGACCGGTGCCGCTGGTGGCCGCCGAGTCGGCGCGCGGCATCGCCGCCGCGGCGACGTCCGTGGCCTCAGGCGGTGGAACCGGCGTGGCGACCGGGGTGTCTTCGACTGGTGGAGTCACGACTGGCGGCGTCTCCGCCACCGGGGCCGCGGCGGGCGCCGAGGCGCCCACGGGAGGTAGCTCAATATACGAGACGCGGCCTCCCCCGCCACCACCGCCGCCCGTGGCGCCGGGCCCGCTGCCGCCCGCCACGCGCAGCCGTTCGGTGCCGCCGATGACCCCGCCCACGACCAGCAGGATCAGCGCGCCGTGCACGGCGATGGACGCGACGAGCCCCCAGGCGCTCCGCCGGGGTTCCGGCAGCGTCAGCACCGGCAGGGGCCGGGTGGTCGCGGCTGGGGAGTCGTGCTCGCTCATCGCACTCCGAAAGTAACCGGTCGTCATTCCTG
>CAMLLJ010000182.1 GCA_946480845.1 uncultured Gemmatimonadota bacterium | reverse complement strand
AGACCGCGGAGCTGGCGGAGCGCGGCGTGCGCGTGCGCGTCATGGGAGAGCTCGACCGCCTGGGCGAGGGCAGCCGGCGCGCCATCCGCGACGTCACCGATCGCACCGCCGGCGGCACGCAGCTCCTCCTCAACCTCTGCATTTCGTACAGCTCCCGCACCGAGATTGCCCATGCCGCCCGCCTGCTCGCCCGCGAGGTGGCGGAGGGCCGCCTGGCACCGGACGACGTGGACGAGGCAGCGCTCCAGGCCCGGCTCTACACCGCGGGCCTGCCCGACCCCGACCTCCTCATCCGGACCAGCGGCGAGCTGCGCGTCTCCAACTTCCTGCTCTGGCAGCTCGCCTACGCGGAGCTCTACGTGACGCCGGTGCTCTGGCCCGACTTCACGCGCGAGCACCTCTTCGAGGCCATCCTCGAGTTCCAGCGCCGCGACCGCCGGTTCGGGCGCGTCACGGCCTGATGGACGCGAACCTCGCGAAACGGATCGGGGTGGCCGCGGTCGGCATCCCGGCGGCCCTCGGCATCGTCTACCTGGGCGGATGGCCGCTGGTGCTGCTGGTCGCGGCGATCGGCGTGCTCGGCGTGCGCGAGCTGTTCCAGTTCGCGGCGCGGCACGGGGTCGAGCCGTCGCCGGCCTTCGGGTATTCGACGGCGGCGGTCCTTGCGCCGGCGGCGTATCTCGCCGCCACCTCCGCCGGCGCAGCTGCATGGGTCGCCGCCTGGTGGCCGTATGCCGGCGCGCTCTGGCTCATCGCGCTGCTGGTCTGGGCGCTCGCCACCCGGCGGCCGGATGCGCGCCCGCTCGGCGCGGTTTCCGTCACCGCCTTCGCCGTGGCCTACGCCGCGGCCCTCCCCGCCTTCCTCATCCCGCTCCGCCACCAGGCGCACGGGCTCGCGTCGTGGCCGGGCACCTGGCTGGTGTTCTTCCCGCTCGTGGTCACCTGGGCCTGCGACACCTTCGCCATGTTCGGCGGCCGGATCTTCGGCGGCCCGAAGCTGTCGCCGGTGATCAGCCCGGGAAAGACCCGGTCGGGCGCGGCCGCCGGCGTGGCGGGCGCACTGCTCGTGGCGGTGCTGTTCGGGCTCGTCGTCTTTCCGCGTGCCGGCATCGATGCGGAGCTGGGTGGGCTGCTGCTGATCGCGGCCGCGCTCTCCGTGGCGGGGCAGGTGGGTGACCTCGCGGAATCGCTCTTCAAGCGCGAGGCAGGCGTGAAGGACTCGGGGACGCTGATCCCGGGGCATGGCGGCGTGCTCGACCGGTTCGACTCGCTCTACTTCGTGATCCCGGTGGCCGCCGTGCTCTACCGGGCCCTCGGCGTGCACTGATGCGGGGCATCGCCATCCTCGGCTCCACCGGCTCGATCGGCCGCACCACGCTCGACGTGCTGCGGCGCCATCCCGACCATTTCCGGGTGGTGGCGCTCACCGCGGGCGAGAACGGCTCGATGCTCTCCGAGCAGATCGAGTCCTGGCGGCCCGCCTATGCGGGCCTGGTGCACGGCAACGGCCGGAGCGCGCTCCCCACCGGGCCGCAGGTGCTCGTGGACGCCGCGACGCATCCCGATGCGGACATCGTGGTGAACGCCGTGGTCGGCGCCGCCGGGCTCGACGCCACCCTCGCGGCGCTCCGGGCGGGGAAGCGCGTGGCGCTCGCCAACAAGGAATCGCTGGTGATGGGCGGCGCACTGGTGGCCGAGGCGGCGCGTGAGGGCGGCGGCGAGATCGTGCCGGTGGACAGCGAGCACAGCGCGGTGCTCCAGTGCATCACCGGCCAACGCGAGTCGCTCTGCCGGCTGGTGCTCACCGCCTCGGGCGGCCCGTTCCGCGAGTGGGACGCCGAGCGGGTGCGCGCCGCCACGGTGGAACAGGCACTCGCGCATCCGACGTGGCAGATGGGCCGCAAGATCAGCGTGGACAGCGCCACCCTCGCCAACAAGGCGCTCGAGCTGATCGAGGCGCACCACCTCTTCGGGCTCTCCTACGACGCGCTCGAGGCAGTGGTCCACCCGCAGAGCATCGTGCACGCCTTCGCGGAGTTCTGCGACGGGAGCGTGATCGCGCAGGTGGGGTTCCCGTCCATGGAGCTGCCGATTCTCTACGCGCTGACCTGGCCGGCGCGGCTCCCGGACCCCGCGGTCCGGCGCTTCGACCCGGTGACCGCGAGCCCGCTCACCTTCGAGCCGGTGCGGCGCGACGTCTTCCGCGCCTTCCATGCGGGGGTCGAGGCGGGGAGGCGCGGCGGGACCGCCCCGGCGATATTCAATGCGGCCAACGAGGAGGCGGTCGCCGCCTTCCTGGACGGGCGGATCGCCTTCGGGCGCATCAGTGAAATCATCGAGGGAGTGCTCGACGCCGATCCCGGCGGCCCGGCCGCCGACGTGGCGTCGGTGCGCGACGCGGACCGGCGCGCGCGCGACCGCTCCCGTGAGCTTGCGAGGTCCACGTGGTGATCACCATCCTGTCGTTCCTGGTCGTGCTGGGCGTGCTCATCTTCGTGCACGAGGCCGGGCACTTCATGGCGGCGAAGTGGGCGGGCATCTATGTCCACCGCTTCTCGCTGGGCCTGGGCTCGCCCATCAAGTGGCTGACCTTCCAGCGGGGCGAAACCGAATACTCGGTCTCGTGGCTGCCGCTCGGCGGCTACGTGAAGATGGCGAGCCGGGAAGAGGAGGCGACCAGCGCCGCGCTCGAAGGCCCCGGCTCCGACGTGGCGGTGCCGCCCGACCGCGTTTTCGAGGCCAAGCCCGTCTGGAAGCGGATGATCGTGATCCTGGCCGGGGTCACCATGAATTTCCTGTTCGCCTACCTCGTCTACGCGGGGCTCGCCATCCGGAACGGGCGCCAGGTGCTCGAGGAGACGCGGGTTGGCGCGGTGGTGGACTCCCTCATCCCCGCGGGGGCCGAAGCACTGCGGACGCTCCAGCCGGGCGACCGGATCGCCTCCATTGCCGGGATGCCGGTGACGTCGTGGAACGACGTCATGGGCCAGCTCCAGAACGCGCCCGGCGACGTGATCCCGCTGACGCTCGACGACGGCCGGACGCTCGAGCTCAGCGTGCACAGCGATGCGCTGCGGGAGCGGCTCTACGTGTCGCAGGCGATCCAGCCATGGCGGCCGGCGGTGGTGGACAGCGTCGGCCCCAATACCGCGGCGTCGCGGGCCGGGCTCCAGCCGGGCGACTCGCTGCTCGCGCTCGACGGCCGGCCGATCACCCAGTGGCAGGACTTCCAGAACCTGGTGCAGGAGCGGCCGAAGCAGCCGATCACCATGCTCGTGGCGCGTGGGGGGCAGCGGGTCGAGCTGCGAACCACCACCGACACGGCGGTCGTGCCTGCCGGGGGCGACTCGAACCGCACGATCGGGTTCCTCGGGATCGGCGGGCGACTCGATGTCCGCACCGAGGAGTACAGCCTGGGCCAGGCGCTCGCCGCCGGCTGGAGGCAGACGGCCGAGTCCTCGACGCAGATCTTCCGCACCGTCCGGGGGCTCTTCAGCGGCCGGGTGGCGGGCCGGGAGCTGGGCGGGCCGATCCTGATCGGCCAGCTCGCCGGCCAGGCCACCCGGCTCGGGCTCGATGCGCTGCTGGGCTTCATGGCGCTGATCTCGGTCAACCTGGCCATCCTCAACCTGCTGCCCATTCCGGTGCTGGACGGTGGGCAGTTCCTGTTCCTGCTGGCGGAAGGCGTGCTGCGGCGCCCGCTCTCGCTCAAGCTGCGCGAGCGGCTGACGGCGGTGGGCCTGGTGCTCATCCTGCTGCTCATGGTCTTCGCGTTCTCGAACGACATCCGGCGGGTCATCGAATAGGGACCTCCCTCGTTCACGCTGCCGGTGTGCAGCCGGGGTGCACATGAAGGGACTCGACGGCAAGGTCGCGATCGTCACCGGCGGAGGGTCCGGGCTCGGTGAGGCGATCGGCAAGCGGCTGGCAGGGGCGGGCGTGAAGGTCGTGCTCACCGACATCAGGCTGGAGGGTGCCGAACGTGTCGCCCGGGAGATCGCGGAAGCGGGCGGCACCGCCACCGCGATCCAGCAGGACACCGCGAAGCCGGCCGACTCGGAGAGGGTGGTGGCGCATGCCGTCAGGACCTATGGAGCGCTCCACTACGCGGTCAACAACGCCGGCATCGGCGGTGCGCCGGCACCGGCGGGAGAGACGGATCTCGCGGAATGGGACCGCGTCATCGCCATCAACCTGAGCGGCGTCCTGTACGGCATGCGTTACCAGATCCCGGCGATGCTCACGTCGGGCGCCCGCAGCTCGGCCATCGTGAACATGGCCTCGATCCACGGCGCGGTGGCGGCGCCGGGCAACGGCGCCTATACCGCCGCCAAGCACGGGGTGGTCGGGCTGACCAGGAACGCGGCGGCCGAGTACGGGCCCCAGGGGCTCCGGGTCAATTGCGTGGGGCCCGCCTACATCGAGACCCCACTGCTGGCGAACCTGCCGGCCGAGCAGAAGGCGGCGCTGGTCTCGCGCCATCCCCTCGGCAGGCTGGGACGGGCCGAGGAGGTCGCCCCGATCGTCTGTTTCCTGCTGTCGGACGAGGCCTCGTTCATGACGGGCGGGTACTACCTGGTGGACGGCGGCTATACGTCGGTCTGATGGGGCGGTGCAGTGTCGGCCGAGGGGTGCCAGCAGGGCCTTGCCAGTGGGTCCAAATCCGGGTTATCTTCCTTTGCTTGGAGCGTTTACGGGATTTTGAGCACTGCCAGCGGCCATGGGGCCGGACGGAGATCCAGGGAGCATGAGTTTCGAAAAGCAGCCGGTGATGGAGAAGCATCGGGCGCATGAGTCCGACACCGGATCCACGAAGGTCCAGGTGGCCCTGCTCACCGAGCGGATCAACTCGCTCACCGAGCACTTCCGCACCCATCCGAAGGACCATCACAGCCGCCGCGGGCTGCTCAAGATGGTCGGTACGCGCCGCCGGCTCCTCACGTACCTCAAGCGGAGTGACCTGCCGAGCTACCGCTCGCTCATCGAAGAGCTCGGTCTCCGCCACTAATTCCGGTGCCACGCCCAGGGCGTCTCGGTCAGCGAACCGGGACGCCCTCTGTGCATTGCAGGCACCGGCGCAGTCGCAGCAGAGAAGCCAGAACGCCGACAGAGAAACCAGACTAGAGAAAAGGTTGTGACCGTGCAGAGGATCGAAACAGAGTTCGCCGGCCGTCCGCTCGTCCTCGAGACGGGGCGCATGGCGAAGCAGGCCTCCGGGGCCACCGTCGTCCGGTTCGGGGACACCATGGTCCTCGCCGCCGTGACCGTCTCGCCGAACGTCTCCACCCTCCCGTTCTTCCCCCTCACCGTCGAGTACCGCGAGAAGACCTACGCCGCCGGCAAGATCCCGGGCGGGTTTCTCAAGCGCGAAGGCCGCCCGTCGGACAAGGAGATCCTGGCTGCGCGCCAGATCGACCGGTCCATCCGGCCGCTCTTCCCGGAGGGGTTCAAGAACGAGGTCCAGGTCTTCGTGACGGTCCTGTCCGCCGACCAGGAGAACG
>CAMLLJ010000181.1 GCA_946480845.1 uncultured Gemmatimonadota bacterium | reverse complement strand
GGCTTCCTGTTCGGTCGCGAGGCGGTGCGCCGTCTGGCGCCGCTCGGCCGCGGCACCATCCTGTTCACCGGTGCCTCGGGCTCGCTGCGTGGCCGGCCGCGCTTCGCCGCCTTCAACGCCACCAAGGGCGGGCTGCGCCTGCTGGTGGCCCCCGCGCGGGAAAGCGCGGAGCCGGAGGCGGCGGAGGCCGTGGCGCTCGCCGCCGCGGCGGCGCGCCAGGCGCTCAGCGGCTGATCAGCGGGGGCGGAGCGTGTTGGTGGTGTCGCGGGTATCGGCCTGCTTGCGCGCGAAGGTCGTGTCGTAGCCGGGGACGGCGCCGATCAGGATGGTCTCCACGCCGCCGTCGATGGTGCGCAGGCGGATCCACATGGGGCGGGTCGGGCTCTCGCCGTAGAGCTGCACGGTGCCGGCGGTGTCCTTCGTATCGCTGATGAGCCGCCAGCCGGGCTGGCTCAGGTACTCGCGGAAGTAGTTCGACACTCCCTCGAGCGAGCCGGGCGAGTGGATGGTGAGCTCGGTGGCGTCGTGGCCGCCACCGCGGGCCACGAACCGGCCGCCGGGCGGCACCGTCAGGTTGGGGAAGGCGACGAGGACGTCGGGCGGCTTGACCTCGTCGCGGGCCTCCGAACCGCACCCCGTGGCGGCCACGGCGAGCGCGGCGAGCAGGACGATGTATGGACGCATAAGGAGCGGAGACTAGCGGCACCGCCGGTTTGCCGCAAGGTGTGTCACCGCTTATGTTTCCGCTCCCGACGAGCGGTCCGGAGCAGGTCCCTCCAGCTCGGTCCATCCCCGTTACGGTCAAGGAGTTCGGCCATGGCCGGCCATAGCAAGTGGAAGCAGATCAAGCGCAAGAAGGCGGTCACCGATTCGCGCCGCGCCTCCTCCTGGACCAAGGTCATCCGCGAGATCACCGTGGCGGCCAAGGCGGGCGGCGGCGACCCGGGGGGCAACCCGCGCCTGCGCACCGCCATCGACGCCGCCAAGGCCGTCAACATGCCGTGGGACAACATCGACCGGGCCATCAGGAAGGGCACCGGCGAGCTCGAGGGCAGCAGCTACGAGGAGCTGACCTACGAGGGCTACGGCCCGGGGGGAGCCGCGATCTTCATCGAAGTGACCACCGACAATCCGACCCGCACCGTCGCCGACATCCGCCACGCCTTCAGCCGGAACGGCGGGAACCTGGGCGCCACCGGCTCGGTGGGCTGGATGTTCGACCGGAAGGGCCAGATCTACATCGACGCCGCGCGCTGCGACGAGGACCGGGCGCTCGAGCTGAGCCTCGAGGCGGGCGCCGAAGACTTCGCGCGCGAGGGCGACCAGTACGTCGTCTCGACGACGCCCACCACCTTCCACGCGGTGCAGGACGCCCTGCGCGCGGCGAAGCTCGAGTTCGAGTCGGCCGAGCTGGCGATGGTGCCGAAGAACACGGTCAAGGTCGAGGGCGCCGACGTCGAGCGGATCATCAAGCTGGTCGAGGTGCTCGAGGAGCTGGACGACGTGTCGAAGGTCTTCTCCAACTTCGACATCGACGCGTCGCAGCTGGCCGAGGCGGAGGCCTGACGCGGAGCCTGGTGAAAGTTCTGGGGATTGACCCGGGCACGGCCGTGCTGGGCTACGGGGTGGTGGAGTCGGCGCCCGGGCGCCCGGGCCGGCTGGTCGAGTGCGGCGTGCTCCGCACCAGGGCCGGCGCGCCGCTGCACCGGCGGCTGCGCGTGGTGCACGACGGTGTCGCCGGGCTCATCGCGCGGCACGCGCCCGACGCGCTCGCGGTGGAGGCGGCATTCCACGCCCGGAACGCGCGGACCACGATGGTGCTGAGCCACGCGCGCGGCGTGATCCTGCTGGCCGCCGACGAAGCGGGCCTCGAGATCGGCGAGTACTCGCCCACGGCGGTCAAGAAGGCGATCACCGGGCGCGGCGAAGCGCAGAAGTCGCAGGTCTCGCACATGCTCCAGCAGCTGCTCCGCCTCACCACCCGCCCCTCCCCCGCAGACGCCTCGGACGGCGTCGCCATCGCGCTCACCCACCTGCTTGCCGCGCCCGCGCGGCGCCGGCGCGCCGGATGATCGCCACCGTGGCGGGCGAGCTGGTGGGCCGCACCGGCGAGCAGGTGATCGTGCAGACCGACGGCGGCGTCGGCTATGCGATCGCCGTGCCGGCCGGCGTCCTGGCGCGCCTCCCCGCCGACGGCCAGCGGGTCCGCCTGCACACCGAGCTGGTGGTGCGCGAGGACGCCTGGTCGCTCTACGGCTTCGACGAGCCGGGCGAGCGGGCCGTCTTCCAGCGGCTGCTCGGCGCGAGCGGCTTCGGGCCCAAGCTGGCGCTGGCCCTGCTCTCGGCGCTGGGGCCGGAGCGCACCGTGCGGGGGATCCGCGACCGCGACCTGGCGCTCCTCAGCAGCGTGAGCGGCATCGGCCGCAAGAAGGCGGAGCGGCTCGCGCTCGAGCTGCAGGACCGCTTCGACGACGTCGTGCTGCAGGCGCCGCACGCCGGGCGCGGCCCCGGCGGCGAGGAGGCGGTGCGCGCGCTGGTGGCGCTGGGCTACACCCCCGCCGCCGCGGACGACGCCGTGCGCGCCGCGCAGGGCGGCGTGGCGCTCGAGGACACCCCGACACTGATCCGGCGCGCGCTGCAGCAGCTCGCCGCCGGCCGCCCTGGGAGATGACCGGATGCCCGTAGATGCCGTGACGGCCGAATGGAACTGCACCCGCTGCGGGACCACCAACCGGAAGCTCGTCCCCGCCTGGGCCCGCGAGGCGGAGGACCGCTGCCAGCACTGCGGCGCCGAGCACGAGATCCGGCCCGGCGACCGCCCGGTGCGCTGGGACGCGGAGATCGACGATTGAGATGACGCGCGTCCAGGTCACCACGCCGGAGGAGCTGCCCGACGAGCAGAGCGTGGACGCGGCGCTGCGCCCGTCCCGCCTCGATGAATTCGTCGGCCAGCCGCTGGTGAAGAGCTCGCTGCAGATCGCCATCGACGCCGCGAAGGCGCGCGGCGACACGCTCGACCATACCCTCTTCTTCGGCCCGCCCGGCCTGGGCAAGACGACGCTCGCCATGCTGATGGCGAAGGAGATGGGCGTGCAGCTCCGCACCACCTCCGGGCCGGTGCTGGAGAAGCCGGGCGACCTGGTGGCCCTGCTCTCCTCGCTGGCGCGCGGCGACATCCTCTTCATCGACGAGATCCACCGGCTCCGGCCGGTGCTCGAGGAGTTCCTCTACCCGGCGATGGAGGACTTCCGCGTGGACGTCCGCATCGGCGAAGGGCCGGGGGTGCAGACCATCCCGATGGCGCTGGAGAAGTTCACGCTGATCGGCGCCACCACGCGGTTCGGGCTGCTCACGCCGCCGATGCGCGCGCGCTTCGGCATCGTCGAGCGGCTCTCGTTCTACGATCCCGACGACCTCACGCAGATCGTGACCCGCAGCGCCTCGATCCTCGGCGTGCCTACGGAGGCCGAGGGCGCGCTGGAGATCGCCCGGCGGAGCCGGGGCACGCCGCGGGTGGCCAACCGCCTGCTCCGGCGGGTCCGCGACTACGCCGAGGTGAAGGCCGACGGCCGCATCACGGCGCCGGTGGCCGCGGACGCGCTGAGCCGGCTCGCGGTGGACGAGTTCGGGCTCGACGACATGGACGCGCGCATCCTCTCGACCATCATCGAGAAGTTCGGCGGCGGGCCGGTGGGCCTGGGCACGGTCGCGGTGGCGGTGGGCGAGGACGCGGGCACCCTGCAGGACGTGTACGAGCCCTACCTCATCCAGCAGGGCTTCCTCGAGCGCACGCCGCGCGGGCGCTGCGCCACGGCACTCGCGTACAAGCGGTTCGGCCTGGCGCCGCCGGCCCGGCAGGGCAGCCTCCTTGACGGCTGACGCCGCACCCGAGCTTCGCACCGCGGATTTCGACTACGCGCTTCCCCCCGAGCTGATCGCACAGGACCCGCCGGCCGAACGGGGCGAGAGCCGCCTGCTGGTGGTGCGCCGGGCCGCGGGCGCCGGCTCGACGATGCCTGCGCTCGACGACCGCCGCTTCACCGACTTTCCCTCGCTCATCCCGCCCGGCGACCTGCTGGTCCTCAACTCGACGCGCGTGCGCCATGCACGCCTCCTGGGTACGCGCCCCTCGGGCGCACCAGCCGAGGTGCTGCTGCTGCACCCCACCGCAGGCGACGCCTGGCTGGCGATGGGCAAGCCGGGCTCGGCGCTCCGTCCCGGCCGCCGGATCCGCCTGGGCGACGACGTGGAAATCGAGACCGTCGAGGTGCGCGAGGACGGACATCGGGTGGTGCGCTTCGTCGGGCTCGATGCCGCGGCGGCCATCGCGCGCTACGGCAGGCTGCCGCTCCCTCCCTACATCGACCGGGCGCCCACCGAGCGGGACGAGAGCCGCTACCAGACAGTGTACGCCGAGCGAGAGGGGAGCGTGGCGGCGCCAACCGCCGGGCTCCACTTCACGCCGGCGATCCTCGCCGAGATCGAACGGCGCGGCGTCGGCGTCGTGCGGCTCGACCTCGAGGTGGGCCCGGGGACGTTCAAGCCCGTGGCCGAGGAGTCGCCGGCGGACCACCCGATGCACGAGGAGCGCTACGAGATCCCCGGCGCGGTGGCGGACGCAGTGCGCGCCACCCGGGAGCGCGGCGGGCGGGTGTGGGCGGCGGGCACGACCGTGGTGCGCGCGCTCGAGAGCGCGGCCGATGGCTCGGGCGGCGTGCACCCGGGGCCGGGCGCAACCCGGCTCCTCATCCTTCCGGGCTACGAGTTCCGCGTGGTGGACCACCTGCTCACCAACTTCCACCTGCCGCGCTCGACGCTGCTCATGCTGGTGAGCGCGCTCCTCGGCCGCGAGCAGACCCTCGCCGCCTATCACCACGCCGTGACGAACCGCTACCGCTTCTATTCGTACGGCGACGCCATGGTGATCGTGTGACCGCGCCCTTCAGCTTCCGGCTCGAGGCCAGGGTGGGCGCCGCACGGGCCGGGACGCTCACCCTGCCGCACGGCACCGTGCAGACGCCGGCGTTCATGCCCGTGGGCACGCACGGCGCCGTGCGCGGCCTGCATCCCGACGACGTCCGCCGCACCGGCGCGCAGATCATGCTGGGCAACACCTATCACCTGCACCTCCGTCCCGGCGAGGAAGTCGTCCAGGCCCTGGGCGGCCTGCACCGCTTCGCGGCCTGGGACCGCCCGATGCTCACCGACTCCGGCGGCTTCCAGGTCTTCTCCCTCGAGACCCTGCGCGAGATCTCCGAGGAGGGCGTCGAGTTCCGGAGCCACATCGACGGCAGCCTCCGGACCATCACCCCCGAGCGCGCCATCGAGATCCAGTGGGCCCTGGGCGCGGACGTGGCGATGCAGTTCGATCATGTGGTACCGGGTGGGGCGGAGTATGGGCTCGCGAAGGAGGGGATGGAGAGATCACTTCGGTGGTTGGACAGATGTCGGGTTGCCCACGAGACGGTCAGGACGGTCACGTAGCTCGGGACCGGACGGAGGGGCT
>CAMLLJ010000180.1 GCA_946480845.1 uncultured Gemmatimonadota bacterium | reverse complement strand
AGCTGGGCATCTCGCGCGCCACGCTGATCAACAAGATCAAGCGCTACAACCTGACCCCGTGAGGACACCATGAGCGACGGCCCGAAGACGATGGAGCGCGACGCCATGCGCTGCCGCGCCTGCGGCCGCGAGGAGCGCGCCTCGGAGGGCTACCCCTGCGCGAGCTGCGGCACCTTCATCTGTCTCATCTGCACCTTTCGCGGCGTGACGCTCTGCGCGGAATGCCAGAAGAAGGCCGGGGCATGACGCTGGGAGGGGGCGAAGCCGTGATCGCGACGGCGGCCGTGGCACCGGTGCTCGCCGACGCCGCCGTGCGCTCGGAGCAGGTGACCCAGCTCGTCCTCGGCGAGACGGCGGCACTGCTCGACCGGCGCGGCGAGTGGATCAGGGTGCGCACCGACGCCGACGGCTACGAGGGCTGGGTGAACGAGGGCTACGTGCGCGCCGTGTCCGCCGAGGAGCGCGCGGCGTGGCGCGCGCAGGCCGGCGGCTGGAGCGAAGGGGCGCGCGTCGCCGTGGGCGGCGAGGTCGTCGTGCTGCCGCTCCGCGCCCGGGTGGCGCTCGAGGACGGGCTCGTCTCGCTTCCCGACGGCAGGGCGGGCCGCTGCATCGACGGCGACGTGCGCGCTGCCGCCGACGTCGCGGCGGCCGCGCGGCGGCTTCCGGCCGAGCGCTGGGCGCTGGAGCGGTTCCGCGGCGCGCCCTACCAGTGGGGCGGGCTCACGCCGTGGGGCGTGGACTGCTCCGGGCTGGTGCAGACCACCTTCGCCGCGCGCGGTGTGGAGGTCCCGCGCGATTCGGCGCAGCAGGCGGAGGCGGGCGCCGCGGTGCCGCTCGACGCGGTCCGCCCCGGCGACCTGCTCTTCTTCCACTCCGAGCGCGGGCCGAATATCACCCACGTCGCCTTCGCGGCCGAGGGCGACACGCTCATCCACTCGACCATCGCCCGGGGCGGTGTGGTGCAGGAGCCGTTCACCCCGGGCTCACGTGCGGGCGATGCGCTCCGGCCGCGCCTCGTGGCGGCACGGCGCATCCCGGAGCGCCCATGACCCGGCGCCTCGTCCTCTTCGACATCGACGGCACCATCCTGCTCACCGCCGGCGCCGGGCGCCGGGCCATCACCGCCGCGCTGGGCGAGGCGGTGGGACACAGCGCCGGCTTCCACGGCATCCGCTTCGACGGGAAGACCGACCCGCAGATCGTCGCCGAGATGCTGGCGGCGGCCGGCCACGACGGGCCGCACGACGAGGACCGGGTGATGGAGCTGTGCCGGCGCTACGTGGCGCTGCTCGAGGCGGAGCTGGTGGCGCCGGAGACGACCACCACCGTCATGCCCGGCATCAACGTCCTGCTCGACCGGCTGGAGCGCCACGAGCACGCGGTGCTCGGACTGCTCACCGGCAACCTGGTGCAGGGCGCCGCGCTCAAGCTGCGCGCCGCCGGCATCGCCCCCGAGCGGTTCGCCGTCGGCGCCTACGGGTCGGACTCCGCGCGCCGCGCGGACCTCCCGGCCATCGCGGCGGCGCGCGCGGAGCCGCACTTCGGCCGCGTGCCGACGGGGCATGAGGTCGTGATCATCGGCGACACGCCGGCGGACGTCACCTGCGGCACAGCGATCGGCGCACGCGCGGTCGGCGTCGCCACGGGCGCATACGGCGTCGAGGAGCTGGCGTCGCACGGGGCGCATGCGGTCTTCGCCGACCTCTCCGACACCGACCGCGTGATCGAGGCGATCCTGGGATGAGCGCGCCGGATCTCGCGCCGGGACAGGCGCCGGAATCGGCACCGGAACTGGTTCCTGAGCTCGGCCCGCTGCTCGGGCGCGTGGCGGTGTCTGAGGGGCCCGCCTCCGGACTGGTGCCGCTCGACGACATCCGGCTCACCCTGGTAAGCGAGCTCTTCGACCTGGCCGGGGCGGCGCGCGAGTTCGCCGCGTCGGGCGACGTGGCGTCGGCGGTCGTGTCGCACAACCGGCTGGGATGGCGCGCCGCCTGGGAGCGGGCGGTGGCCGCGGGGGCCGGGCGCGTGGCCGGGCGCATCGAGGCCCGGATCCGCTCGGCCGCCGCCGAGTCGCGGCTGCCGCGAAAGCGGCTCGACCGGGCCCTGCTGACCGACGACGAGCGCCGCGGGATCGCGGTGCGGATCGGGATCGGCGGCGCGTCGCTGATCGAGGCGCTCGACACGATGGAGCCGCTCGCCCGCCGCGCGGCACGGGACCCGGCCGGCGTCGAGGCGTGGCGCGCCTCCATTGCCGGCGTGGCGCGCCGCACCGACTCGGCGTGGGCGGCGCTCGAGCAGGCGGCCGCGCGCGAGGAGGCGGCGTGGCAGGAGGACGTGGCGCAGGTGCGCGGCTGGCGCCGCCCGCGGCTCCCGCTCTGGATCATCACGCTCGTGGTCGTGGCGCTCGCGCTCTCGCTCGGGCTCATGCTGGGCGGGTTCGTCACGGTCCCCGGATTCCTCCGGCCGTTCGCGGAGTGGTGGTGGGCGCTGGGGTGAGCGTCATCGGCGTCGGCATCGACCTGGTTGAGCTCCAGCGCGTGCGCGACATGCTGGGCCGCCGCCGCGACCAGGCCTTCGGCCGCTTCCTCACCGACCACGAGCGGACCTACGTCGAGAGCCGCGAGGACCCGGTGCCGCACATGGCGGCGCGGCTCGCGGCGAAGGAGGCGGTGTACAAGGCGCTGCAGGCGCTGCCCGGCACGCGCGGGGTGGGGTGGCGGGAGATCGAAGTGTGGCGCGCGGAAAGCGGCAAGCCGTCGGTCACGCTCACCGGGAGCGCCGCGGCCGCGGCGGACGCGAACGGGCCGCTGGTGATCCACCTGTCGCTCACCCACACGCACGTGTCGGCGGCGGCGGTGGCGGTGATCGAGCGGCGGGGGGCGGTGCGGTAGCGCCCACCGCCGCGCTCAGTTCCCCGGATCGGGATAGACCGCCGCGGTCTTGCCTTCCGCATCCAGGAATACCAGCCTCGCCGTCCCCGCCGAATCCACCGACAGCTTCACCCGCGTCCTTCCCATCCCGTCCTTCAGCTCCAGCGCCGCCACGCGATCGTCGCTCCCCAGGAAGAGCCGCTGCTTCCCCTCGACCTCCGTCCTCACGCGCCGCCGCTCGGCGTCCAGCGAATCGCGCAGCGGACCGGCCGGCGTCTCCAGCATCCGCTGCGCCAGCGCGAACTGCCGCTCCAGGTCGTTGGTGGGCCGGTCCCAGACCCGGAGGCCGGCGGAGCGGCTCCGGCCGTTGTCCTGGTACTGCAGGGCCACGACCTGGTTCTGCTTCCACTGGTCGAAGGACAGGTGCCCGAAGGCGCGATAGCCCGAGTCGCGCGCGGCGCCCTCGTAGATCAGGCCGCCCACCTCGTCGCCGGCTTCGTTGAAGAAGATCATCCCCGCGCTCCGGCCCCGCCCGACGAAGGACTGCTGATACTCGCGGCCTTCGAACATCGCGCCGGGGAGGCGCGCGCCGTTGGACAGCACCAGGGCGAGGGCGCCGGTGGAGTCCACGATGTTGATGCGCTCGACCGTCACGACGGGCGGCTGGCGCCGCCCGAAGCCGCTCAGTGTCACCACCAGCATGACGATGAACATCAGGATGTTGCCGAGGAAGATGCGCTGGGGGTGCATTAGGGCTCCCGGGCGAGGTCGGAAGAACGCATGGGCGGAGGCGGAAGGGCGGAAGGTACTGACGACGGACCGAGGCACGGCATCACAACTTGCCGAATCGGCGAGCTTCCGGCCGTCGTCGCCGTTGTGTCCGGTGCCTTCCAATCCCGACTGGGAATCCCTACTTTACACCCGGTCACCCTGAACCGGTTGAAAATGATTCTCATCCACGCGATGCTCGCCCTGACTGCGGTCACGGCGGGAGATACCCTGGCCGCGCAGGGCCAGGTCCCCGTCGTCCGCCGCATCGCGTCCACCGCGCTGCTCGCAGCCCAGGAGTACGGCCTCGGCGTGCGCAACGGCAAGGTGGTGCTCGCGCCCGAAGTCGAGGAGGCAACGCTCTTCCTCGGCGAGTCTCGGCGGGCCGCCGCGGAGCTGCCGGCCGGCGAGCGCGAACGGACCATCGCGTCGCTCGATTCCGTCATCGCGATGGTGCGCGCCACGGGAAGCCCCGAGCTGGTGGCCCGCCGGGTGCGCGCCCTCTCCGAGGGGCTGGCCGAGCGGCTCGGCGTCTCCCTCGATGAGACCCCCGCGCAGCCGCCGCTCCTCGCGCGCGGCGCCGAGGTGTACCGGAGCACCTGCGCGAGCTGCCACGGCGACAAGGGCCTCGGCAACGGACCCGCGGCGGCCGGGCTCGATCCGGTGCCCGCCAACCTGGCCGACGGCGCCGCCCTGCGCGACGCCTCCCCGCTCGATTTCTACCGCCGCATCACCATCGGGGTCGCCGGCACCTCGATGCCGTCGTACGAAGGAACGCTGACCGCCGAGGACCGCTGGGCCGCGGCGGTGTACGCCACGATCCTCCGGCTCCCGGCACCGCGCGGCACCGTCCCCGATTCGCTGGCAGCCTTTGCGCGGACGGCCTCGGTCTCCGATGCCGGCCTGCTCGCGCGCCTCGGCGCAGGGGGCGAGCCGGACTCAGCATCGCTCGCGCTGCTCGCGGCGGTCCGCCACGCCGGCACCGACGGCCCCAGCGCGCGCGATGCGGCCCACGTCTTCTCGGTGGTCCGCGCGCAGATCGAGTCCACGCTCGCGCTGGCGGCCGCGGGCCGGAGCGAGGCGGCCACGTCGAAGGCGCTCGACGCGTACATGACGTTCGAGGGCGTCGAGCGCACCGTCCGGACCCGCGACGCCGCGCTCGCCGGCGAGCTGGAGACCGCCTTCGCCGAGCTGCGCGCGCGGGCCGGGGCCCACGCCGGGTCCGGCGAGCTGGCGGCGCTCCGCTCCACGCTGGGCGCCGGCCTGGTCCGCGCCGAGCAGGTGATCGGCGCCCCGGCGTCGGCGGCGGGGCTCTTCACCCAGTCCTTCGTGCTGATGCTGCGCGAGGGGGTCGAGGCGATCCTGATCGTCGGCGCGCTGCTCACCTTCCTGGTGAAGACCGGCTCGGGCGAGCGGCGCCGCGATATCCACCTCGGCGTCGGGGCCGCACTGGCGGCGAGCCTGCTCACGGCGCTGCTCATCGAGACGGTCTTCCACCTGTCGCCCGCGCACCAGGAGCTGCTCGAGGGGATCACCATGGTGATCGCCACGGCGGTGCTCTTCTACGTGAGCTACTGGCTGCTCTCGAAGATGGAAGTGGCGAAGTGGACCCAGTTCGTGCGGAGCCGCGTGCAGGACGCGGTCACCAGCGGCTCCACGCTGGCGCTCGCGTCGGCGGCGTTCCTCGCCGTCTATCGCGAGGGCTTCGAGACCATCCTCTTCTACAAGGCGCTGTTCGCTTCCGGAGGGGAGTCGAGCGCGGCACCGGTGCTGGGCGGGATGGCGGCCGGCGTGGTGGCGCTCGCGGTGGTCTACGTCGCCATCAACCGGTTCGGCGTGCGGCTCCCGCTCCGGCCGTTCTTCGGCCTCACCAGCGCGTTCCTCTACCTGATGGCGTTC
>CAMLLJ010000179.1 GCA_946480845.1 uncultured Gemmatimonadota bacterium | reverse complement strand
CTGGTCACGGGGCCGGCCCTGCCGCCCTTCAGGTAGGGGCCCGGGTCCACGTCGGGTCCGCGGCGAAGCCGCACCAGGATCGCGATGCCGACCAGCACCAGCACCACGCTGGTGAGCTGCGCGATGGTGAATTGTCCGAGGAACCGGTCGTCCTTGGCGCGGAAGATCTCGATGAAGAAGCGCTCCGCGCCTGCCCAGACCAGGTACGCGCCGAAGAGCCAGCCCGCGGGGCGGGGCAGGGTGCGCCACTTCCACAGGAAGAAGAACGCGACCAGCATGATCAGCGTCTCGTAGAGCTGCGTCGGGTGTACCGCGAGCACGGTCGCGTTGCTCACCTCGGGCGGCACGTCGATGCCGAGGAGACGGAGGTTGCCCGCGGTGGAGGGAGGATAGCCCTGCGGGAACTTCATCGCCCAGGGGACGTCGGTGGGCCGGCCATAGTCGTCGTTCACCAGGAAGCAGCCGATGCGGCCGAGTGCATAGGCCGCCGCCATCGGCGCGGCGCCGAGCTGCATGGTCCAGCGGAGCGGCACCCGGAGGCGCCAGCCGTTGAGGATCACGGCGAGCGCGCCGCCGATGAAGCCGCCGTACCAGACCAGTCCCCCGCGCGAGAAGAGCGCGCCGGGGTCCTGGGTCAGGGCCACGTACCAGAGCTTGGCGCCCACGATGCCGCCGACGACGGCGGCGACGACCATGTCCGCCGAATACTCCTCGCGCAGGCCGAGCCGCTTGAGGTCCCGCCCCACGAGCCACCCGCCCATCAGGAAGCCGACCATCATCATGATGCCGTAGCCGGTGATCTCGAGCGGGCCGAGGTGGATGATGAACGGATAGACGGTCATCGGTGCGTTCCCTGCGGAGTGAGGAGCCCGGGGATGGGCAGGTCGTCGCGCGGCTCGAGGTCGAGCCCGCTGGTTTCCCCGCGGGCCAGCCGCCATGCGCCCGCGGCGGCGATCATCGCCGCGTTGTCGGTGTTGAGCCGCGGCGACGCGACGCTCACCCGCGCCTGGCCGCGGAGCCGCTCCGAGAGCCGCGCCGCGAGCGTGCGGTTGCAGGCGACGCCGCCGCCCAGCACCGCCGTGGGATGACCGAGCTCCTCGACGGCCGCCGCGGTCTTCTCGACCAGCACGTCGATCGCCGCGTCCTGGAACCCGCGCGCGAGGTCGGCGCGGTCGCGATCCAGGTCGTCGCTGGCGCGCACCGCGCGCAGCACCGCCGTCTTGAGCCCGCTGAACGAAAAGGCGTAGCGGGTGGGCCCGTCGCCCTGGAGGTCCTGCAGCATCGGGCGGGGAAAGCGGAAGCGGCCCGGGTGCCCGGTGGCCGCGAGCTTCTCGATCGCAGCCCCGCCCGGATACCCGAGGCCGAGCAGCGTCGCCACCTTGTCGAAGGCCTCGCCCGCGGCGTCGTCGAGGGTGCGGCCCAGCAGGCGATACTCTCCCCAGGCCGGCACGTCGAGCAGCATGGTGTGCCCGCCGCTCACCAGCAGCGCCACGAACGGGGGCGCGAGCGAGGAGTCTTCGAGCGTCGGCGCGAAGATGTGGCCTTCGAGGTGGTTCACGCCGATCAGGGGAATGCCGAGGGAGAAGGACAGCGTCTTCCCGTACATGAGCCCGACCAGCAGCGCGCCCACCAGCCCCGGGCCCGCCGTCACGGCGATGCCGTCGAGCTCGGTGAGGCGCGTCTTCGCGTCGGCGAGCGCCCGGTCCACCACCGAGCCGATCACCTGCACGTGCGCCCGGCTGGCCAGCTCCGGCACCACGCCGCCGAAGACGCGGTGGATGTCCTGCGAGAGGATGACGAGGCTTTCGAGCGAGGTGCCGGCGCCGGCGCCATCGCCGTCGCGGACGAAGAGGACCGCGGCGGAGGTCTCGTCGCAGGACGACTCGATGGCGAGGATGCGGCGGGTCAGCGCGACGTTCCGGCAGCGGCCGCCATCGCGGCGTCGCGCTCGCCCAGGAGGCGGTCGATCTGCGCGAGGTTGGCCTCGGACGCCCAGTTGTGCCAGCCGATCAGCCGCTTCACGATCACGCCGTTCCGGTCCACCAGGAAGCTCTCGGGGACACCGGTGGTCTGGTACACCTGCTGGATGCGGCCGCTCCGGTCGTGCAGGATGTCGAAGGTGAGGCCGAACTCGCGCACGAACTTCCGGATGTCGTCCACCGAGCCCTCGTCGATACTCACCGCCGCGACGGCGAAGCCGCGGTCCCGGAGCTTGGCGTAGGCCTCCTGCATCGAGGGCATCTCGTCCCGGCAGGGCGCGCACCAGGTGGCCCAGATGTTCACCAGCGTCACCCGGCCCGCGTAGCGCTCGCGCAGGGTCACCGAGTCGCCGGTGGCGATGTCCACGACCTGGTAGTCGGGCGCCTTCACACCCACCTGCACCGGGCCGTTCTCGGGGCCGAAGTGCATCAGCGCCCAGACGCCGATGGCGAGCCCCGCGAGCACCGTCACCACCACGAGCCACTGTTTCGACATGATCAGGCCTCCTGGACCCGTGCCGCGCACGCGCCGCGCAGGTCGCGCACCGCGCGGGCGATGTCCTGCTGGCCGAACACCGCCGTGCCGGCCACGAACGCTTCGGCACCGGCGCGGTGCGCCTCGCCGATGGTCTCCACGGTGATGCCGCCGTCCACCTCGAGCACGGCGCTCGATCGGTGCCGGCGCAGCAGCTCGCGCACGCGCGCGAGCTTGGAGGTCGCCGCGGGCAGGTAGCCCTGCCCGCCGAACCCGGGGTTCACCGACATCACCAGCACCAGGTCGAGGTCGTCCACCACCTCCTCGACGGCGGCGAGCGGCGTCGAGGGATTGAGCGCGAGCCCCGCCAGCATTCCCCGCTCGCGCACCCGGGCGAGGTGCCGCTGCACGTGCACCGTCGCCTCGGGATGGAAGGTGAAGACGCTCGCGCCGGCGCCGGCGTAGTCGTCGATGTACTGCTCGGGCCGCTCCACCATGAGGTGCACGTCGATGGGCCGGTCGGTGAGCTTCCGGAGCGCGCGGATCATCGGCACCCCGAAGGTCAGGTTGGGCACGAAGTGGCCGTCCATCACGTCCACGTGCATCCAGTCGGCGCCGCCCTCGAAGGCGGCCGCCACCTGCGCGGCGAGCCGGCCCAGGTCGGCGCTCAGGACGCTGGGGGCGATGCGGACGGTCATGCCGGGGTTCCGTTCATGATGCCCTGAAGGATAACGGCCTCACCGCTCGCGCCCGTTGATGATCAGGTCCACCTGGTCCCCCGCGCGCCGCCCGGCGCCGGCGGAGGGCCGGGTGCCCAGCACGACGCCGAGGTCCTGGTTCCGGTCGGCCACGGAATCGATGTCGCCCACCCGGAGCCCCGCGGCGGCGAGGATCCGCTCGGCGAGCGCCGCGTCGAGCCCGACCAGGTCCGGCACCGGCGCCGTGGCCGGCCCCGCGCTGGGCGTGACCGACACCGAGCCGCCCGCCGGCATCGCGACACCCGGTGGCGGGTCCTGCGCGATGACGGTGCCGCGCCTCGCGCTGGCGTGCTCGCGCGCATCGGCGATGCCGGCGCGATAGCCGAGCGCGGACAGCTCGCGCCGGGCCGCGTCGAGCTCGAGCCCGATGAGCCGCGGCACCGTGCCGCTCGACGCCACCACTGGCACCGGCGAGAGCCAGAGTGTCCCGGCGGCGAAGCCGAGCAGGGCCACGATGGCGACGATGGACACGTCGCGAAGCAGGCGGCGGCGCCTGGGGTTCGGGGTCCGCTCCGGGCGGACGTGGCGCCGGAACCTCATGCGGCGTCCGCAGTCCCGGCTGCGCTCACGGCGCGCGCCGGAGCCGCGCCGCGTAGGCGCCGTCCATCGCGTGCCGCTGCGGCAGGATCACCAGGTCGCCCGCCTGCGAGAGCAGCGCCGGCGGGAAGGCCTCGGGCGGCTCGCGCCGGAACTCGGGGTGCCAGGCGAGGAAGCCCTCGACCTGCGCGTCGTTCTCTTCGGGCTCGAGTGAACACGTCGAGTAAACTAACAGGCCCCCGGGGCGGACCGACCCGGCAGCCGCATCGAGCAGCATCCGCTGCTCCCCGGCCAGCGCGGTGAGCGCCTCGGCGGTGACCCGCCAGCGCGCGTCGGGATGCCGGGCGAACGTCCCGGTGCCGAGGCAGGGCGCGTCGAGCAGCACGGCAGCGGCGTCGCGGAGCGGCGGCCGCTTCGCGTCAGCCACGACGGCGTGCTCGCGGCCGCTCCCGGCGCGGCGGAGGTTCTCGGCGAGCCGGGCTGCCCGCCGCGGATTGACGTCGGCGGCGAGCACCCCGCGGATGCCCCGGCCGATGGACACCGTCTTCCCGCCGGGTGCCGCGCAGAGGTCGGCGAGCACGTCGCCCGCGGGCACGTCGGCAAACCACGCCACCAGCGCGTGCGCCGGGTCCTGCACCAGGAAGTCGCCTTCGATGAACCCGGGCAGCTCGTCGGGCCGGCTGCGGTCGGTGATGAGCCCCGCGCCGTAGGGGCCGGGATGGACCGCGATCCCCGCCTTCTCCCAGCGCCGCATCAGCGTGGCCGCGGATGCGCGCGCGGGCTGGAGCGCCAGCACGGGGCGCGTGTTGTTCCAGCGGAGCAGCGCCTCGGTGCCCTCGCGGCCGAACCGCGCGAGCCACCGCTCGACGATCCAGTCGGGATGCGAGTGCGCCGCCGCGAGCGAGGCGGCCTCGGTGGCGCCGGCGACCGGGTCGGGGAAGAGCGACGGTTCCGCCGCCGCCACCTTGCGCAGGACGGCGTTCACGAACCCGCCCGCGCGCTTCCCGCCCGCTTCGCTGCCGAGGGTCACGCTGGTGCTCACGGCGGCATGGTCGGGCACGCGGTCGAGCGCGGTGAGCTGGTAGGCGCCGAGCCGCAGCACCTCGCGGAGCGCGGGGGCCACCGTCTTCCAGCCCCGCGGCACCAGCGGCCCGATCACGGCGTCGAGCGCCGTCTGGGCGCGCAGGACGCCGGCCGCAAGCTCGTGGGCGAGCCGCCGGTCGGCTTCGGGGAGCCGGGTCACGGCGTCCGCGAGCGCGGCATCGAACGGCCGGCCGTCCCGCACCTGCTGGAGGATGCGGAGCGCCGCGCGCCGGGCGGCGAGGCCGTCGCTCCGGACCACCTTCACCCCAGCATGCCCGCCGTCGGCGTGGACGGCATGGCCACTTCACGCCTGGGCATCCGGCCGGCGAGGAAGGCGAGCCGGCCCGCCTCCACCGCCATCCGCATCGCGTGCGCCATCGCCACCGGGTCCTCGGCTTCGGCGAGCGCCGTGTTCATGAGGATCCCGTCCACGCCCTGCTCCATGACGACGCACGCATCCGACGCGGTGCCGACGCCCGCATCCACGATCACCGGCACCGAGAGCCGCCGCTTGATGGTGCGGATGCTGTAGGGATTGAGGAGGCCGAGCCCGCTCCCGATGGGCGAGGCCAGCGGCATGACGGCCGCGGCACCCGCCTCCTCGAGCCGGAGTGCCGTGATGAGGTCGTCGTTGGTGTACGCCAGCACCTGGAAGCCCTCGGCGGCGAGGGTGCGGGTCGCCTCGAGCAGGCCCGCGGCATCGGGGAGCAGCGTTTCCTTGTCCCCGATCACCTCGAGCTTCACGAAATCGTTGAATCCCGCCTCGCGCG
>CAMLLJ010000178.1 GCA_946480845.1 uncultured Gemmatimonadota bacterium | reverse complement strand
CATGGCGCGGTCGGGATCGCGGCCGAGCCCGATCTCGAGGTCCGCCACGGCGGTGAGCAGGTCAACGTTGTCGGGCGCCAGCGCGAGGCCGCGCCGGAACTCGGCGAGCGCGCGCTCCCGGTCGATCGGCCGGGTGGACAGGAGGTAGTCGCCGATGGCCAGTGCCGTCTCGGGATCGTCGGGCCTGAGCGCGCGGGCGCGGTCGCCGGCCGCCCGGGCGAGCGAACCGAGCTCGGGTTCGACGGCACCGTTGTTGACCAGCGCGGAGCGGACGCGGGAGAGCCACGCCCACGCCGCCGCGAAGTTCCGGTCGGCCTCGACCGCCAGTTCGAACGACCGGGCGGCCTGCCGAAGGCCCCGCACGCCACCTCCCCCCTCCAGCGCGGCCTGGCCCCTCAGGAAGTGATCGTACGCATCGAGACTCGCCGTGGGGCTCGAGCGGAGGTCGCGCTGCGCGCTGTCGGCGAGCACGAGCCCGAGCTCGTGGGCAACGCGGGCGGCGATGTCGCCCTGGACCCGGAAGACATCGGTGAGCGACGCATCGAACTGCTCGCCCCAGCGCAGGTGGGTGGCCTCCCCGCGGCGCGCCTCGACCAGCTCGGGCGTGACGCGCACGCGGCTCATCCCGCCGGATTTCTCCCAGCGGACCGTGCCGGTGAGGAGGAAGTCGGCGCCGAGCTCGCGCGCGATCTCGGCGGGCTCCATGTCGCCCGCGCGGTAGCCGACCGAGCTGCTCCGCGCGATGACGGATATGCCCGCGACACTGCCGAGCCTGGTGCGCACCGCGTCGCTCACGCCCTCGGCGAAGTAGGCATCGGCGGAGTCGCCGAGATTGTCGAAGGGGAGGACGACGACGACGCGGCCGGCACCGGAATCGCCGCCTGCCCGGGCGCGCCACGCGAACAGCAGCCCTCCGCCGATGATGAGTCCCGCGATCAGCGCCAGGGCGGCCATCGGCAGGCGGCGCGTCCTCCGTGCGGCCGCGGCGGACTCCGGCCCCACCTGCAGCGCCTGCGCGTACTGCCCGATCGTGGCGAACCGGTCCGCGGGGACGGCCGCCAATCCGCGCCGGATCGCGTCATCCACGGGAGCCGGCACGGTGGGGCGCAGCACGCGAACGCTCGGGGGCGCGATGGTCGCGCGCCGGGCGGCGATCGCCTGCGCGGTGGGACCGGTCCACGGCGCCTCGCCCGCCAGCATCTCGTAGGTCACCGCCGCGAGCGAGAACTGGTCGGTGCGCCCATCGAGCTCGCGCTCGCCGGCGGCCTGCTCGGGGCTCATGTAGGCGGGCGTGCCGACGGCCATCCCGGTCGTGGTGATCCCGTCGTCGCCGCCGAGCGCGCGCGCGATCCCGAAGTCGGCGACGAGCGTCGAGCCGTCCCGGGTGAGCAGGATGTTCTCGGGCTTGACGTCGCGGTGGACGACCCCGTGCTGGTGTGCGTGCTCGAGCGCGCGCGCCGCCTCGCTGGCGATCCGCAGCGCATCCCCGAGCGGGAGCTGGCGCTCGCGGTCGAGCCGGTCGCGGAGCGACTCGCCCTCGACGTACGGCATGGTAAACCAGAGCTGCCCGGCGGCCTCGCCCGAGTCGTGCACGGTCAGGATGTGCGGGTGCTGGAGCCGGGCGGCGAGGCGGATCTCGCGCTGGAAGCGCTCGGGACCGAGCGAGACGGCGAGCTCCGGGCGGAGGACCTTGAGCGCGACCGGGCGGTCGTGCCGAAGGTCGTGCGCCAGGTAGACGACGGCCATCCCGCCGCGGCCGAGTTCGCGCTCGAGCATGTAGCGGTCTGCAAGAGCGTCACGGAGTGTGGCCGGCACGTCCATGGAGACTCGCGGAGTGCAGGGGAACGGCTGGCTGGGACGGTAGGAGGATAAGTAAGCACCGGGCCAGCGAGGCCGCCAGCGCGTGCTGGCGACCGCTTTCCGCCCGCCGTAGCTTACCCCATCCCCGTTCCATGTCACGGCCGCCGCCCACCCGAGGATCTGCCGATGGGAGCGCTCGCCGCCGCCCTCGCCGACCGGTATCGCATCGAGCGCGAGCTCGGGCGGGGCGGGATGGCCACGGTCTACCTCGCCGAAGACCTCCGCCACCGGCGGCGCGTCGCCGTGAAGGTGCTCAAGCCCGAGCTCGCCGCGGTGCTCGGCGCCGAGCGGTTCGTGCACGAGATCACCACCACCGCGGCGCTCCAGCACCCCCACATCCTTCCGCTTTTTGATTCAGGGCAGGTCACCCTCCCCCCCGACCCGACCGACCCGACCGCCCTGACCGCCCGGACCGTCCTGTTCTACGTCATGCCGTTCATCGACGGCGAGACGCTCCGCGCCAGGCTCGACCGCGAGACCCAGCTCGGCGTGGACGAGGCGGTGCGCATCGCGGCGGACGTCGCCGACGCGCTCGACTACGCGCACCGCCACGGCGTCATCCACCGCGACATCAAGCCCGAGAACATCCTGCTCCACGACGGCCGCCCGATGGTGGCCGACTTCGGCATCGCGCTCGCGCTGAGCGCGGCGGCCGGCGGGCGGATGACCGAGACCGGCCTCTCGCTCGGCACGCCCCACTACATGTCGCCCGAGCAGGCCACGGCGGAGAAGGACCTCACCAGCCGCTCGGACATCTACTCGCTCGGGAGCGTGCTCTACGAGATGCTCGCGGGCGACCCGCCGCACACCGGCGCCTCGGCCCAGCAGATCATCATGAAGATCGTGACCGAGGAGCCCCAGCCGGTCACGCGGCTCCGGCGGGCGGTGCCGCCGAACGTCGCCGCGGCGGTGTCGAAGGCGATCGAGAAGGTGCCGGCGGATCGCTTTGCGAGCGCGCGCGAGTTCGGCGCGGCGCTCACCGATCCGGCATACCGGCGGCCGGACGGCGAGCCGGGCGCGGCGTTGTCCGCCGCCGAGCGCTGGAAGCCGCTCGCGATCGGCGCGGCCGGCGCGGCGCTCGCCCTCGCGGCGGTGGCGCTCTGGGCGTGGCGTCGCCCCGAGCCGCCGCGGCCGGTGACGCGGTATGTCATCGCCTTCCCGGATTCGCAGGCCCCGGTGGGGATGAAGCTCAGCAGCGACGGCGCGCGCCTCGTCTACGCGGCGATGAACCCGGGACGAGGTTTTCAGCTCTGGCTCAAGGAGCGGGACGGCGCCGACCCGGCGCCGATCGCCGGAACCGAGCTCCCGGAAGGATTCGCGATCTCACCCGATGGCGAGTGGCTCGCCTTCGTGCAGGATCGCAAGCTCAGGAAGATGCCGATCGGCGGCGGGCCGGTGGAGACGCTCGCCGACTCGGTGATGATAGGCGGGCTCGCCTGGCTCGACGACGGCACCCTCGTCTACACCAGCCAGCAGTTCGCGCTCATGGGCGTCCCCGACTCCGGTGGAACGGCGGCCGTTCTGTGGCGCGCCGGGATCGCGGGTCGCGCGCCGGTCCTGCCCGGCGAACTCCCGGGAGCGCGCGGCGTGCTCACCACCCTGTGCAACGCAACGTGCGCGGGTGTGTCTGAGCTGTACGTCCTCGATCGCCGGTCCGGCGAGGCGAAGCTGCTGGTCGCCGGCGCACTCCAGGGATGGTACCTGCCGACGGGACACCTCGTCTACGCCGACCGGCAGGGTCAGCTCTTCGTCGTCCGGTTCGATCTCGAGCGGCTCGAGCTGGAGGGCCGGGCGGCGGCGGCGCTCGGGCGCGTCGTGCTCGCGGCCGGGATCCTCCCCAACTTCGCGGTGTCCCCGGACGGCTCGGTCATCATGCAGCGCGACGGACGGGCCGGCAGCGAGAACGGCGCGACACTCGTGTGGGTGGACCGCTCGGGCACGAGGACGCCGGTCGATTCCGCCTGGGCGTTCGATCTGCAGACGTCACTCGGCAACAACGGCTGGTCGCTCTCGCCCGACGGCACCCGGGTTGCGATCGGCCTGAGGACGAGCTCGGGGGAGGACATCTGGATCAGGCAGCTCGCGACCGGGCGGCTCGCGCGCCTCACCTTCGGCACGGCGGGCGAGTTCCGGCCGCGCTGGTCGCCGGACGGCCGGTGGGTGACCTACCTGAGCACGAGCGACATGTCGCTCCGCCAGCGCCGTGCGGACGGGACGGGCGACGAGGAGATCCTGGTCCGCCGGCGGGCCCTGGAAGGGTTCTGGGCACCGGACCAGGCGTCGCTGGTGCTGCGGACCGGAGGAGAGGAGGGGCTTGGCGATCGTGACGTCCTCTCGATGCGGCCGGGCGAGGAGAGCGCCACACCGCTCGCGGCAAACGCCGGCTTCGACGAGTCGGCGCCAGCCGTATCTCCCGACGGCAAGTGGCTTGCCTACCTGTCATACGAGACGGGAAGGTCGGAGATCTACATCCGCCCCTTCCCGAATACCGACGCCGGGAAATGGCAGGTTTCCGCGGCCGGCGGCCAGGCGCCGCTCTGGGCGCACGACGGACGCGAGCTGTTCTATGTGGATACCCGGCGCAACATGGTGGCGGTGCCGGTGGCCGGCGGAGAGACGCCGGGCCTCGGCGCGCCACGGATCCTCTTTCCGGTCGAGCTCGACCTCTACCTCAACGACCCGGAGCACTACACCCCGTTCGACATTTCGCGGGACGACGGGCGCTTCCTGATGGTGCAGCAGGGAAGGCCTGCCGGCGTCGGCGAGACGAGCTTCGTGCTGATCGAGAACTGGTTCGCGGAGCTGCCGTGAACGCCCTCACATCCCGAACGGCGGCTCGTCGGCGGTGGGCCCGTAGACCGACGGCAGCGAGATCCCGTTGAGCCGCAGGTAGACCGTGAGCTGGCCGCGGTGGTGGTACGAGTGGTTGAGCAGGATGGTCCGGAGCGCCGCGCCGCGCGGCATCGACAGCAGGACCTGGTCGCCGCGGGTGATCTTCCAGGGGATGCCCAGGTCGGCGTCGGGCATCGCCGACAGCTTCCCGCGGGCGAACTCCATCCCCGCGTCGAAGGAGGCGAGCAGCGCCTCGGTGCTCGCCGGCGGCTCCGGCGGCGGCAGCGCGCCCGGATCAAAGCTCGGCTGGAGCGTGGCGTACACGATCCCGCGCGGCAGCGACGCGAGGTGGCTCGCGAGCTGGCCCAGCGACATCGAGCGCTCGTGCGGGCGCCAGTCGAACTTCTCCGCGGGGACGCGCGCGAGCAGCCGGCGCGTGGCGGGGGCTTCCTGTTCCAGTTCCTGCAGCAGCTCGTGCACCGTAGCCATGCTAACTCCCTTCATTCAGGTAAGTGTCGATCAGTGCGGCCGTGATTTCCGGCAGCCGGGTCTCGCCCTGGGTCATCACCGCCTCGCCCAGATAGTCGCCATGTCCGCCCGGAAGCACCAGCAGGCGCGCATCGGGAAGCAGCCGCGTGAGCGCGATGGCGTGCTCCATCCGCACGATGTCGCGATCGCCCAGGACGACCAGGGTGGGGGCGCGGACCGCGCGGATGCGGTCGTCGGGGACGTCCTCGAACGTCTGCATCCGCCGGGCGTCCTTGTCGTGCATGCGGCGGAGCTGCGCCGTGTCGGGGTTCACCCGGAGGAAAGCGTCCTTGAGCGGCTGGGGCATGTTGGAGAACTCGGCGTCCTGCATGAACCCCCAGAACTCGGGCACCGCGCCGTCGCGCTTCGTGAAGGACGACGCGAAGACCAGCTTGTGCACCGTTTGCGGATGGCGAATCGCGACCTGC
>CAMLLJ010000177.1 GCA_946480845.1 uncultured Gemmatimonadota bacterium | reverse complement strand
GCGCTGATCGGGGACGCGCACGCGCGCACCTTCTGGGAGCAGCTCCAGCGCGTCGAGCCACTTCCGGCGGTGCCGGAGATCGAGCTGATCGTCACCAGGGTCTTCGAGACCGGCGAAAACGTGGTGCGCGGTGGAACCCCGGTGCCCCGGGCGCTGGCGGACCTCGACGCGGACGTGGACCGGATCCTCGAGAAGCGGCGCTGGATCCTCGAGCGCGAGCTCGCCGAGGCCGGGCGCCAGGCCGCGGAGGCGCGATGAGCGGCGCGGACCGGACGAGCGAAGCGGCAGTCTCCCGCGCCGGCTGGTGGTTCATCGCGCCGGCGCTGCTCCTCATCGGCGCCTTCTTCTTCCTCCCCGTCCTCGCGTCGTTCCTGCTGAGCGTGACCGATTTCGACATCTATGCCGTGGCCGACCCGGCCAATGCCCGCTTCGTCGGGCTGCGCAACTATCGCGGGCTGGTGCAGGACCCGGTCTTCTGGACCGCGCTGCGCAACACCTTCTACTTCGCGCTGGTCGGCGGGCCGCTCACGGTGGCGGTCTCGCTGGGTGCCGCGCTGCTCGTCAACGCAAAGGCCGTCCGGCTCAAGGGACTCTTCCGCACCATCTACTTCGTGCCGTTCGTCACCACGCTCGTCGCCGTGGCCATCGTCTGGCGCTACCTCTACCACCCCCAGTACGGGCTCCTCAACTACGCCCTCGGCTTCCTTGGTATCGGGCCCATAGACTGGCTCGGCGATCCCCGCTGGGCGATGCCCGCCATCATCCTCATGGCCGCGTGGAAGAACTTCGGCTACAACATGCTGATCTTCATCGCGGGCCTGCAGTCGATCCCCGACGAGCTCTACGAGGCGGCCGACCTCGACGGCGCCGGCCCGCTCCGGCGCTTCCGCCACGTGACCCTGCCGACGCTCGCGCCCACGTTCTTCTTCGTCGGCGTGGTCACCATGATCGGGTACTTCCAGCTCTTCGCCGAGCCGTACGTGATGACCAGCGGCGGCCCGCTCAGGAGCACCACGAGCCTGGTGCTGTTCATGTACGAGGAGGGGTTCCGCTGGTGGCGGATGGGCGCGGCAGCCGCGATCGCCTTCGTACTCTTCCTGGTCATCTTCGGCTGGACGCTGCTGCAGCTTCGCGTCGAGCGGCGGATGCAGCGGCCATGAGGCGCGGCACGGCAGGGCGCGTCGTCCTCTACCTGGCGCTCCTCGCGGGCGCCGCGCTGGCGCTGCTCCCGATGGTGTGGATGATCTCGGCGTCGCTGATGAAGCCAGGCGAGGCGATGACCTCTCCGCCGAAGCTCTTCCCGGCGGAGGTGACCTTCGAGCACTACCGCTCGGTCTTCACCACGCTCAACATGCGCCGGTACCTGCTCAACAGCGCGCTCATCGCCATCACGGCCACCGCGGTGTCGCTCGTGGTCAACTCGATGGCCGGCTACGCCTTCGCCAAGCTGCGCTTCCGGGGGAGGGACGGCGTCTTCCGCGTGCTCGGCGCCGGGCTGGTCATCCCGGCGCAGGTGGCCATGCTGCCGCTCTTCCTGCTCATGAAGCAGCTGGGCCTGGTGAATACCTACTGGGGGGTCATGATCCCGGTCTTCGCCAGCATCTTCGGCATCTTCCTCATCCGCCAGTACGCCACCGCCATCCCCGACGACCTGCTCGACGCGGCCCGCGTGGACGGGGCGAGCGAGCTCCGGATCTACCGTTCCATCGTGCTGCCGGTGATCGCGCCGATCCTGGCCACGCTTGCCATCTGGACCTTCCTCACCACCTGGAACGACTTCATGTGGCCGCTCATCGTGCTGAGCGACGAGGCGAAGTACACGCTGCCGGTCGCGCTCGCCAACCTCTCCGGCGAGCACGTGCAGGACACCGAGCTGATGATGGCCGGCTCCGTGGTCACGGTGGTGCCGGTGCTGCTCGCCTTCCTGGCGCTGCAGCGCTACTACATGCGCGGCATCATGGCGGGGAGCGTGAAGGGATGAGGGAGCGAGCCAGGCCAGTCCGGCGCCGGCAGGCCGGGGCCGCGGCGCGGGCATGCTTCGCGGCACTGCTCGCCGGTGTGCCCTCCACGCTTCCGGCGCAGGCCCGCATCATCGATTCGTTCGATGACCCGGCGCTCTGGACGCCCGCGCCCGGCGAAGGCGTGAGCATCGCCGCGGCCGCCGCGCCGGGACGGAGCGGCGGGGCGCTGCGGCTCGAGGTCGATTTCCATGGCCGGGGCGGGTACGCCGTGGTCCGGCGGTCGCTCGACCTGCCGCTGCCGGAGAACTACGAGATCTCGTTCTGGGTGCGCGGCGAGGCGCCCTCGAACACGCTCGAGTTCAAGCTGGTGGACTCGACGGGCGCCAACGTCTGGTGGTCGGTGCGTCGCAACTACACGCCCTCGCGGGAGTGGACGCGCTTCGTGATCCCGCGCCGGCAGGTGTCGTTCGCGTGGGGCCCGCGCGGGGGCGGCGTGCTCGAGCGCGCCGCGGCGATCGAGATCGCGATCACCGCCGGCACGGGCGGGAAGGGGACGATCCTGCTCGACGAGCTCACCATCGCCGAGCGCGAGCCGGTCCGCGAGTACACGGCAACCCCGCAGGCGTCCGGTGCCGGCGGCGCCGTGGGCGCCGCACCGTCCGCGGCGGTAGACGGCGACACGCTGACCGCATTCCGCACGGCACCCGGCGGTCGAGCCGGCGTGTCCGTCGATTTTGGCCAGGTGCGGACTTTCGGCGGGCTGGTGGTGGACTGGACTCCCGGCCAGCTTCCCGCCTCCTACGCCGTGGCGGTGTCGTCCGACGGCCGGGCGTGGGACACACTGCGCAGCGTCGCGCATCCCTCGACACGCGACTACCTGCGGCTCCCCGAGGCGGAGGCGCGCCACCTCCGGCTCGACATCGCGCCCCGGGCGGGCGCTGGAGCGGGGCTCCGGGAAGTGGCGGTGCAGCCGCTCGCCTGGTCGTCGAGCCGGGTGCCGATGCTCGAGGCGATCGCGCAGCGGGCGCCGCCCGGCGCGTATCCGCGCTACCTGCTCGGGCGGCAGAGCTACTGGACCGTGGTCGGCGCCTCGGGCGACCGCGCCGAGGCGCTCATGAGCGAGGATGGCGCCGTCGAGGTGGCGGCGGGCGGCGCGTCGCTCGAGCCGCTCCTGCGCACCGACTCCGGCTTCGTCTCCTGGCACGATGCGGCGATCTCGCACTCGCTCGAAGGCGGCGACCTGCCGGTCCCCACGGTGCGCTGGCGCACGCCCACGCTCGAGCTCGCGGTAACGGCCGGCGCTCCCGCGCGCGACACCGCCGCGGCCGTCGTGGTGCGCTACCGGCTCGTCAATCGCCTGCCGCGTGCGCAGCGCGCCGGGCTCATGCTCGCGCTCCGGCCCTTCCAGGTGAATCCCTCCTGGCAGTTCCTCGGTGTGCCGGGCGGGCCGGCGTCGGTCGGAACCGCCAGCCGCGATGGCGGATGGCTCCGCGTGAATGGCGTGGGCGCGGTCCGGCTCGCATCGGAGACGCCGCTCGCCGCGGCGGCTCCGTTCCGCGGCGGCGACATCGTCCAGCGCCTGCGCGCGCTCGAGGTCCCGCGCGACAGCTCGGCCGGCGATGCCGACTCGCTCGCGTCGGTGGCCGTGGCCTACCCGGTGACGCTGGCTCCGCGCGACAGCGTGAACGTCTTCGTCGTGCTGCCGCTCGGCGGCGGGCACCGCGAGCGGACGGCGGATTCGGTGGCGCGCGCGCCGGCGGCGGCGCTCGCTGACGCGATCGCGAGCTGGCGCCGGGAGCTGGGCGGGCTCACGCTCGGGGGTCCGCCGGCGGTGGACACCCTGGCACGCGCCATTCGCAGCTCGCTCGCGTACATCCTGATCAATCGCGACGGGCCGGCCATCCAGCCCGGGTCCCGCGCCTACGCGCGCTCCTGGATCCGGGACGGCGCCCTGACGTCCACCGCGTTGCTCCGGCTCGGCCGCGCTGCCGAGGTCCGCGAGTTCATCGAGTGGTTCGCCCCGTACCAGTATCCCTCGGGCCGCGCCCCCTGCTGTGTGGACGCGCGCGGCGCCGACCCCGTGCCCGAGCACGACAGCAGCGGCGAGTTCATCTACCTCATCGCCGAGTACGCGAGACTGACCGGCGACACCGCCAGCGCGCGGAAGTTCTGGCCCGCTGCCCGGCGCGCCGCGATCTTCCTCGACTCGCTGCGCCACGAGCGCATCACCCCGCAGTACCGGGGCGGAGCGGACCAGGTGTACTACGGCCTGCTCCCGCCGTCGATCAGCCACGAGGGCTATTCGGCCCAGCCGGTCCATTCGTACTGGGACGACTTCTTCGCGCTGCGCGGCTTCAAGGACGCGGCCTGGCTCGCGCGCGTCGCAGGGGAGCGCGCGGAGGCCGCGCGGTGGGATTCCGTGGCGGCCGGGTTCCGGCGGCACTTCCTCGCTTCGATCGCGCTGGTGCAGGAGCGGCGCGCCGTGCCGTACATTCCCGGCTCGGCCGATCTCGCCGACCTCGACCCGACCTCGACGACGATCGCCGGCGATCCCGCGGGCGAGCTCGACGCGCTGCCGCGCGCGGCGGTGGAGTCCACGTTCACGCGGTACATCGAGCATGCGTTCGCGAGGGCGGGGGTGACGCCGGGAGACGCCGTGCCGGGCGACTCCGCGGCCTGGGAGGCTTACACCCCGTACGAATGGCGCAATGTCGGTGCGCTGGTGCGTCTCGGATGGCGTGACCGTGCCCTCCGCCTCACCCGCCAGCTCATGGGCGACCGCCGCCCCGTGGCGTGGAACCAGTGGGGCGAGGTGGTGTGGCGGGACCCGCGGATCAACCGGTTCATCGGCGACATGCCGCATACCTGGGTCGCGTCCGATTTCATCCGCTCGGCGCTCGACCTGTTCGCCTACGAGCGCGAGCGCGATTCGGCGCTGGTGCTGCTGGCCGGTGTGCCGGCGGAGTGGCTGGAAGGGGAGGGGCTTTCGATCGGCGGCCTGCGCACGGCCTCAGGCGAGCTCGCGTTCACCGCACGGGCATCCGGCGGAAAGCTCACGGTGCGCATTCCGGCGGGCCTGCGGGTGCCAGCGGGGGGCATCGTCATCCAGCCGCCGCGGGGCCGGGAGGTGCGGGTGCGGCGACTGCCGGCCACGGTCGAGCTTCCCTATTGAGCCAGGCAGCGGCCTCGGGTCCGGATGACCTCGCGGTAGAGGTGCGCGCTCGCCTTCAGCGTCCGCTCCTGGGTCGCGAAGTTCACGTGGATGAGCCCGAAGCGCTTGGCGTAGCCGAGACTCCACTCGAAGTTGTCGAGCAGGGACCAGGCGAAATACCCGCGCACGTCCACTCCGTGCTCCATCGCGGCGTGGACGGCTCCGAGGTGCCAGCGGTAGTACGCGACGCGCAGAGGGTCGTCCACCCGCCCGTCAATGGCGAACGGGGCATCATAGAACGCGGCGCCGTTCTCGGTGACGTACAGCGGCAGGTCCCCGTACTCCTGCTTCACCCATTCGAGCGTCCGGGTGAGCGCGTCGGGAAAGACTTCCCAGCCCGTGGCGGTGATGATCCGCTCGGCCTGCGGCACGGGGGCGGCGCGGAGGAGGGGGACCTCCGGCGCCTCGCGAGTCACGCTCCGGGTGTAGTAGTTGATGCCGAGGAAGTCGATCGGGGAGCGGATGACGTCGAGGTCGCTTGCCGCGAAATCGGG
>CAMLLJ010000176.1 GCA_946480845.1 uncultured Gemmatimonadota bacterium | reverse complement strand
CATCAGTTGCTGTTGCAGTTCTCCGCTCTCCGCGTCTCCGCGTCTCCGCGCCCGAACAAGAAAACAACCGATGCCGACCCCATGTAGATTCCACCCGTGATCACCCTCCTGCTGCTGCTCCAGTCCTCACTTGCCCCCTGCGACGCATGGAACCCGGTGCACGGCGATCCGGGGCTCCATTGCATCGAGCTGGTGGCGCGGCCGGGGTATGGCGGCGCGGCGGGGAGTGTGCGGATCGTGCCGGGGCAGGCGCCCTTCGGGCTCGCGGTGACGCGGGACGGGGTGCCGGTGGTGGACCTGGTGGTGCGGCTCGAGGGGCTGCCGGCATCGCGCGGGACCTACGTCGCCTGGGCGGCGGGGCCGATGCTGGTGCCGCTCCAGCGGCTCGGCGTGGTGCGGAATGGCGAGACGGCACTCGGGCCGGTGGCGCTCGAGAAGTTCATCGTGTTCATCACCGCCGAGCGCGATGCGGCGCCGGCCGGGATGGGAACGATCGTGCTGCGGGGGATGTCGCCCAGCAGCGCGCTCCAGCCGCATGGGGTGATTCCGCTGGCGGAGAAGTCGGCTGAAGCGAGTGGGACAAGCGGGGCGAGTGGGACGGGCGGCGTGGCCGGGGCCGCCGATGCCGGGCATCGGTTCCACCTCGCCGCCGGCTGGGAGATGCCGGCGCCGCATGCCGCCGCACCGTACATGCTGCCGGGGCTCGACGCGCTGGTGCCCACGGTGACACCGTGGCTCCCGGGCGCGGACCGCGCGCTCGACTCCCTGCCGCCGAGGCGCGGGCGAGCGTTCCTGCGCCTCGCGGAAGGCGATACGCTGCGGCTCGAGGCGGGCCTGGTCCGCCGCAGCATCGCGGGGCGGACCTTCGCCGCCTACGCGTTCAACGGGCAGTCACCGGGACCGCTGCTCGAGGTGAGTCGCGGGGCGCGGGTCGTGGTCGAGCTGGAAAACCGGCTCGACCAGCCGACCTCGGTGCACTGGCACGGCATCCGGCTCGACCACCGGTTCGACGGCGCTGTCGGCGTGTCGCAGGCGGCGGTGGAGCCGGGCGGCCGATTCCGCTACGAGCTGGTCTTCCCCGACGCGGGGATCTACTGGTACCACCCGCACGTCCGCGAGGACGCGCAGCAGGAGCTGGGCCTCTACGGCAATATCCTGGTGCGCGGCGCCGACAGTGCGCGCATGGGACGGGTGCATCGCGAGGAGGTGCTCATCCTCGACGACATCCTGCTGGGCGACGCCGGGCCGCTCGCCTTCGGGCGCGAGCACGCGACGCACGCGCTGATGGGCCGCTTCGGCAACGTCTTCATGGTGAACGGCGAGCCCGAGTGGCGCCTGCGCGCCCGCCCCGGCGAGGTGGTGCGCCTCTACTTCACCAACGCCGCCAACGCGCGCACCTTCAACCTCGGGCTCGAGGGCGCGCGGCTCAAGCTCGCCGGCGGCGACATGGGGCGGGTGGCGGAGGAGCGCTGGGTGGAGAGCGTGGTGATCGCGCCGGCCGAGCGGTGGATCGTGGACGCGCGCTTCGAGCGGCCGGGCCGCTACGCCCTCACCAACCGCGTGCGCGGCCTCGACCCGCTCGGCCGCGCGCCCGTCGCCGTGGTCGACACGCTCGGCTGGGTCACCATCGAGGGAGCGCCCGTCGCGCCGGATCTCGGCGCCGACTTCGGCCGCCTGCGCCGGCACGACGACCTCGCCGCGGCCTTCGCCGGCCTCGATTCGCTCGCGGGGCGGATGCCGGAGCGCACGCTCGTCCTCTCGCTCGCGGCCGACAGTCTTCCCTTCGGCCTGGTCCAGTCGCTCCGCCTCGATACGGCGTGGGTGCAGCCGGTGGAGTGGGCGGGCCTCATGCCGATGATGGACTGGCTGGCCACGGGCCGGGACGTCACCTGGACACTCCGCGACAGCGCCACCGGCCGCGAGAACATGGCGATCGACTGGCGCTTTCGGCGCGGAGACCGCATTCTCCTCCGCCTGGTCAACGACCGCCGCACCCTCCACCCGATGCATCACCCCATCCACCTCCACGGCCAGCGCTTCGTGGTGGTGGCGCGGAACGGGCGCCCGGTGCGGGACCACGTCTGGAAGGACACCGTCCTGCTCCCGGCCGGGAGCACGGTGGACCTCCTGGTAGAGCTCGACAATCCGGGGCGGTGGATGCTGCACTGCCATATCGCCGAGCATCTCGAAACCGGCATGCATCTCGTCATGGAAGTTGAATAGGTTTTTTGTTCGAGCGCGGAGACGCGGAGACGCGGAGGGCGGAGAACAGCAAGGACTTTGTGGGTGTGCTGTTCACCATCAGTTGCTGTTGCTGTTGCTGTTGCTGTTGCTGTTCTCCGCGTCTCCGCGCTCGATCAAGAAAATTTCCTCTCACTTGGAGCCCACACATGAAGCTGACGCCGATCCTGTTGCTTGCGATGACTGCGGCCCCGCTCGGTGCGCAGTCCGTGGCCCAGCTCTCGCCGGCGGCACGGCGGTTCGTGAGCGTGGATTCGCCGGTGGTCGCGCTGGAGCATGTGCGGGTGGTGGATGGGACGGGGGCCGCGGCACGGGAGGACCAGACCATCGTCATCGCCGACGGGAAGATCCGGTCGGTGGGCCCGGCGGCCTCGGCGACGGTCCCGGCAGGGGCGCAGCGCATGGATCTCAAGGGGCACACGGTCTTCCCCGGCTTCGTCGGCCTGCACGACCACACCTACTACACCACCTCGCAGCGCGGCACCCAGGGCAACTTCACCAGCCCGCTCCTCTACCTCGCCAGCGGCGTCACCACCATCCGCACCACGGGCAGCTACTCACCCTATCACGAGCTCAATCTCAAGCGCACCGTCGACGCGGGCGGGATCCCGGGGCCGCGCATGCACGTCACCGGCCCCTACCTCACCGGCGAGACAGGGAACGGCAGCATGCACCGGCTGCTCACGCCGGAGGACGCGCGGCGGGTCGTGGCGTACTGGGCGACCGAGGGCGCCACCTGGCTCAAGTTCTACACGACGGTGAGCCGCGACGTGCTCAAGGCGGCGACCGAGGAAGCGCACAAGCACGGGATGAAGGTGACCGGCCACCTCTGCTCGGTGAGCTTCCGCGAGGCGGTGGCCGCCGGGATCGACAACCTCGAGCACGGCCTCTTCGTCAACACCGATTACGACCCCGACAAGAAGCCCGACACCTGCCCGGGCAACAGCAGCCGGCTCAAGCTCGAGAACCTCGACCTCGAGAGCGCGCCGGTACGGCAGACCTTCCGCGACATGATCGAGCACAAGGTGCCGATGACGTCCACGCTGGCCGTCTACGAGCTGTTCGTGCCCAACCGCCCGCCGGTCGAGCAGCGGATGCTCGACGCCATGAGCCCGGACGTGCGCACCGAGTACCTCGCGTCGCACGCGCGGCTGGCGGAGCCGGACGCGCCGGCGCTGCCGCTCGCGGTCTTCCGGAAGGCGCAGGCCTACGAGGTGGCGTTCGTCCGCGCGGGCGGGCTGCTCGGCGCGGGCGTGGACCCGACGGGCAACGGCGGCGCCCTCCCCGGTTTCGGGGATCAGCGCAACTACGAGCTGCTGATCGAGTCGGGCTTCACGCCGGTGGAGACGGTGCAGATCATGTCGCTCAACGGCGCGAAGATCCTCGGCGTGGACCAGGAGCTGGGCAGCATCGCCGCGGGAAAGACCGCCGACCTCATCGTCTTCAGCGGCGACCCGGTGGCGAAGCCGGCGGAGATCCGCAGCGTGGTCACGGTGTTCAAGGGTGGCGTGGGCTACGACTCGCGGAAGATGATCGAGGCGACCCGGGGGCTGGTCGGCGTCCGCTGAGGGGGCACCGGGCTATCTCACGCCGTAGATGATCTCATAGGGGGAGCGCTCGGCGATCGACTCGCGCCACCCCCTTGCCTCGTCGTCCCGCCCGAGCGCGTCGAGCAGCTCGGCGCGCATGTAGCGCTCGAAGGCCTGGGCGTAGAAGGGCGACGCCACGGTCAGCAGGAACCACGCCTCGCTCCGCCCGCCCTCCAGCGTCGCCAGCGCCTCGCCGATCCTTCCCTCGAGCCAGAGCACCCGCGCGCGCGCGCCGCGCGCGAGGTGCTCCGAGAGTCCCTCCGCGCCCGGGGCCGGCGCGAGCTGCTCGAGTGCGGCGGCGTGCGCGCCGGCCGCGGCCGCATCGGCGAGCCGCGCCTCGAGCAGGGCGAGCAGGTACAGGCGGATGTGCGCATGCAGCCCGTTGTGCATGGCGAAGACCACGAACCCGCTGGGCGTCACCGTGGCCGGATCCCAGCCGAGCAGGTCGTCGCGCGCCGCCTCCGCCTCCCGTCGGGAGATCCCGGAGAAGGGCAGTGCCGCGAAGAGCGCCCGGGTCTCCAGCCCCCAGGCCCGGTCGTGGCCCTCGGCGATGCGCAGCTCGCGCAGGGCCCCATCGGGATCGTCCTGCGCCAGCCGCAGGTGGCCGAGGAGGACATGGAAGAGCGCCCGCATCTCGTCGGAGCGGGCCGCGCCGGTGAGGGCCCGGGCAAGCGATTCCGCGGCCGGCAGGTCGCGCACGTAGAGCGCCACGTCGGTGAAGGCGAGCGCGATCGCCGCCGCGCGCGCGCGGCGCAGCGCTTCGATCACCTGTCCGGCCGCGGCCGAGTCGCCCGAGGCGTAGGCGTGGAAGGCGCGCATCGCGAGGACCTCGTCGCCCTCGGGGCTCACCGCCACCACCCGGGCCGCCAGCTCGAGCGCCTCCTCGCGCCGGTCCTGCAGCGCGGCGATGCGCACGAGGTGCACCAGCGAGGCGACGTGGTCCGGCTCCAGCTCGAGGGCGCGCTCGAAGGGGCCGCGCGCCTCGACCGCGCTCCGGCCCCGCAGCGGATTGGAGTGGAAGAGGAGGTCGCCCAGGAGGAACCACGCCTCGACGTGATCGGGATGGGTATTGGTGATCGCGTAGTAGTGCGTCTCCGCCGCGGCGACGTCGCCCGCGAGCCAGGCGCGCTGGGCATCGAAGAGCAGGCGGTCGTGGGTGGAGAGCCGGTCGCGATGCTTCGCGCCGAGGTCGGCGAGCTGGCGCGCCAGCTCGTGCATGGCGCAGCCGCCGGCGGCGGCGGCGAAGCGGTAGTACGCGAGGGCGAAGGTCTCGTCCGCGGCGACTGCTCGCTGGAGCGCCTCCATCGCGTCGTAGTAGCGGCCGGCGCGGAGCATCGCCTCGCCGTTGAGGTAGGCCTTGAGCGCCTCCATGGAGCCGGTGGTGATCACGGCGAGCCGCGCCAGCCGCGCGCCCGGGCCGGCATTGAGCTTCCGCAGGAGCTGCCGCGCCAGCTCGTCCACGATCTCGAAGAACTCGGCGGGGCCATCGCCCACCGCCTGCACGGCGGTGCCGGCGCCGCCCGCCTCGTCGTAGATCGTGGCGGTCACGGTGATCCGCCCGCCTGCACTCACGATGGTGCCGAGCACGAACCGGCCTGCGCCGAAGCGCCGGGCGGCGGCGAGTGCGCCGCGCAGGTCCTGCTGTTCCCACCGCTCGCGCTCGAGCTGGCCGAGGAGGGCGCGGGCGTCCACGGTGCGGAGGTCGCCGGCGCCGTCGAGCTGGGTGCCGAGGAGGTCCACCATGCCGTCGCCCAGGTAGGCGAGCTGGGGATCGCCGCGGACGGCGAAGGGGAAGACGGCGATGGTCGCGGGGTCGGCGTCGGGCGCGGCCAGCAGGGTGGCGCGCTCGCCGGCGCGTTCGAGGAGGTCGGCGAGGCGGCGCTCGGCGGC
>CAMLLJ010000175.1 GCA_946480845.1 uncultured Gemmatimonadota bacterium | reverse complement strand
AGCTCGTGGCGCACCAGGACCGCGAATCCGCCCTGCGCGACGCGCTGCGCGATGCACACGACCGCTACGACTACGTGCTCATCGACTGCCCGCCCTCGCTCGGGCTGCTCACGCTCAACGTGCTCACCGCGGCGCAGGGCGTGATCATCCCGATCCAGTGCGAGTACTACGCGCTCGAGGGAATCTCCCAGCTCCTCAACACCATCCGCCTGGTGCAGCAGAACTTCAATCCGTCGCTCGCGATCGACGGTGTGCTGCTCACCATGTACGACTCGCGACTCAACCTCTGCCGCCAGGTGGTGGAGGACGCGAAGGAGTACTTCGGCCAGCAGGTGTTCCGCACCGCGATCCCGCGCAACGTGCGCCTCGCGGAAGCGCCGAGCTTCGGGAAGCCGATCCTCCTCTACGACGTGCAGTCGGTCGGCGCGCGGAGCTATCTCGCGGTGGGCCAGGAGCTGCTCCGCCGCACCAGCGGCGCCGCGCCCGGCGACGACATCCTCGACGATCCCGATCTCTCGGTGCCCACCACCGACGCGATCGTCGCCGGGCAGGCGGCGGAGACGAACGATGAAGGCGATGCGCCCGCGCCGGGCGCGGAACCGGCGCCGGGCGCCGAGGTGGCGCAGTGACCGGCGGCCGCCGCCTCGGCCGCGGCCTCGAGTCGCTGCTCGGCCCGGTGTCGCGCGAGCAGGCGGAAGCGCAGGGCGCGCTGCGCGAGCTGCCCGTCGCGCAGGTGCGTCCCAATCCCTTCCAGCCGCGCACGCAGTTCGATCCGGCCGCGCTCGCGGAGCTGGTCGCGTCCATCTCGGCGTCGGGGCTGCTGCAGCCGATCATCGTCAGGTCGCGCGGCAGCGGGTTCGAGCTGATCGCTGGCGAGCGGCGGCTGCGCGCCGTGCAGGAGCTCGGGTGGCCGCAGGTGCCCGCGGTGGTGAAGGAGGCCGACGACCAGACGCTCCTCACCCTGGCACTCATCGAGAACCTCCAGCGCAACGATCTCTCGCCCATCGACGAGGCGCAGGGCTACCAGCGCCTCATCGAGCAGTTCCACGTCGCCCAGGCCGACGTGGCGCGCATGGTGGGGAAGAACCGCTCCACCGTCGCCAACCTCCTCCGCCTGCTCAAGCTCCCCGCCGAGCTGCGGGCCATGGTGCACGACGGGCGGCTGAGCGAGGGCCATGCGCGCGCGCTGCTCGCGCTCGATTCCGACGACGCGATGCTCGCGCTCGGGCGCGAGGCGGCGGCGGCGGGCTTGAGCGTGCGCGACGTCGAAGCGCGCGTCCGGAACGGCGGCGCGGCTCCGGCCGCCGACGCACCGCCCGCCGCCGGTGCGGCACGCGCAAAGGAACCGCGCACGCTCCACGTCTCCGCCGATGCGCGGCGCGTCGAGGATGCGCTCCGCAAGCGCCTCGGCACCGACGTGCGCGTCACCCAGAAGCGCAAGGGGCGCGGCCTCGTCACCATCAGCTACTACTCCAACGACGATCTCGCGCGCCTGCTCGAGCTGATCCTCGGCACACCGTTCGACGGATGACGTCACCCTCACGCGGCCGCTACGTGCACGTCATGGTGCACCGTGACGGCGCGCCCGGCTCGCGCAACTGGCGCATCTCCCTCGGCACCTACCGGCTCCTGGTCGGGCTCGGCGTACTGTCGGTGCTCGCCATCATCGCGGCACTCGCCATGATCAGCCCGCTGGTGAGCGCGGCGGGCCGGGTGCCCGGTCTCGAGCGCCAGGTGCGCTCGCTCGAAGCCGACAACGCGCGCATCCGCACCCTCGCCGCCGCACTCGACAGTCTCCAGCTCGGCTACGAGCGCGTGCGCGGGATGGTCGGGGTGGACGTGGTGCCCGACCTCGCCGAAGCCGCGAGCCCGGGCCTCCCCGTGGCGCCGGCGCTCGTGGCGCGCTCGGGCCCGCCCCACTATGCGAGCGGACCCTCGCTGCCGAAGCACTGGCCGGTGCCTGACGCCGGCTTCATCACCCGCGGCGCCATCGAGAACAGCGGCGACGACGAACCCCATCCCGGCGTGGACATCGCGGTCGCCGTCGGCACGCCGGTGCGCGCCTCGGGCGGAGGCACCATCGCGCAGGCCGGCGAGGACGCCGAGTACGGGCGGTTCGTGCTGATCGACCACCCGTCCGGGTACCAGACGATGTACGGCCACCTGTCCCGCGTGCTCGCGGCGCGCGGCGTGCGCGTGGACCCGGGGACGGTCGTGGGGCTCTCCGGCAACAGCGGCCGCTCCACCGCTCCACATCTTCACTTCGAGATCCGGCGGGCCGGACGCTCGATCGACCCGCTCACACTGGTTCAGGAGGGACGTTGATGGCGATCTTCTCGAGTGCCGCCCCCGAAGGCGAGCCGGCCAAGCCCCCCTTCAACCGCCGCAAGGGAGACGGGGTGCCGCTGTCGATCGTCGCGCGCGACATGACGATCACCGGCGACCTGCAGACCGAAGGCGTGGTGAAGGTCGAGGGCAGGGTGACCGGGACCATCCGCGCCACGTCGCAGATCATCATCTCGCCCGGCGCCACGATCGAGGGCGACCTGATCACCAACGAGGCCGTGGTAGCGGGCGAAGTGCAGGGGACCATCCGCGCCTCCGACCGGGTCGAGCTCCAGGCCTCCGCCTTCGTCCGCGGCGACATCTACACGCCCAGGATCTCGGTGCTCGAGGGCGGCCGGGTCAGTGGCGAAGTGAACATGTCAGCCGACCCCCTGACAGCCGCTTCGGCCGAAACCGACCCGGAAAAACGTTGATAAGTTCGTAAGTCTGTGGAAATAATAAGTTTGTGTGACACGGACCCCGCGCAGGAATGTGACAGAGCGAGATCATGACACCTGAAACGACAACAGTGGCTCGTTTGTGCGCGCTCGCTGTCGCTTCAGTGCTGTCACTTTCGTGCCAGGATCGCCGGCCCGAGCCCGCCGGGTTCCGTGTCGCCCTGATCACCCCGGGCTCCATTGCCGATGCGGCCTGGAACTCCGGAGCCTACGAAGGTCTCCAGCGGATCCGCGATTCGCTGGGCGCCGACGTGAGCCACGTCGAGGCGATGACGCCCGCCGCGCAGGAGGAAGCGCTTCGCACCTATGCGCGGCAGGGGTACGACCTGATCATCTCCAACGGGTTCGAGTTCCAGGACCCGGCCGAGCGGGTGTCGGCGGAGTATCCGGAGCCGGTGTTCGTGGTCAACTCCGGGGCGCGGGCGGCCGGGCGGGTGGTGCCGCTGGTCTTCAGGATCGAGGAGGCCACCTACCTGGCCGGGATGGTGGCGGGCGGACTCACCCGCTCCGGCATCATCGGATTCATCGGCGGCGTCGAGCTGCCGCCGGTGCGGCGCGGGTATGATGGCTGGGCCAACGGCGCGCGCGCCGTCGCGCCGGCGGTGCAGTCGCGGGTCACCTACCTCAACAACTGGGAAGACGCCGCGGCCGGGAAGGAGGCGGCGCTCGCCCTCATCCGCCTCGGAGCCGACATGCTCCATCACAATGCCGATGCCGCAGCCCTGGGCGCCTTCCAGGCCGTGAAGGAGAGCCGCTCCGCGTACATCTTCGGCGCCAACGCCGATCAGCGCGCCCTGGCGCCGGACCGCGTCCCCGGCTCGGCGGTCATCGACCTTCCCCATGCCTTTCTGCTCGTCGCGCGGGAGATGCAGGCCGGCACGCTCGCCATGGCGCAGAAGAGCTTCGGGGTCGAGGGGGGCGTTCTCCGCTACGTGCCGAACCCGGCGCTCGACTCGCTTCTTCCCCCCGGACTCATGGCGCGGGTGCAGGCGGCGGCCGACTCGATCGCCGCCGGCACGCTCGACCCGCTCGCCGGGCGGGGGTCGTCGTGAGCGGCGCAGCGCTCCAGGACGTAACCCAGTACCTCGACGGCTACCTCCGGATCCGCGAGCTGCCGGACGAGCCCGGAGCGGTGAACGGTCTCCAGGTCGAGAACGGCGGTGCCGTCCGGCAGATCGTCGCGGCGGTGGATGCCTCGCAGGCCACCATCGACGCCGCAGTGGCCGAGGGCGGCACCGAAGGCGGCGTGCTGCTGCTGGTGCACCATGGCCTGCTCTGGGACGGGAACGCGCCGCTCACCGGCCGGCGGTACCGGCGAGTCCGCGCCCTGCTCGATGCCGATGCGGCGCTCTACTCCGCGCATATCCCGCTCGACGTCCATCCGGAGGTGGGCAACAACGTCGTGCTCGCCGAGCGGATCGGGCTCACCGTGGACGGCTGGTTCGGCGACTACCGGGGGATCCCGCTCGGCGTCTGGGGCCGCGCGCCGCACGGCCTCGAATCGCTCGACGCGCTCGAGGCCGAGCTCGGCCGCGTACTGGGGTCGCACCATCCGATGCCGGTGCACGTGATCCGGGGCGGCCCGGCCCGAGTCGGGCGGATCGGCATCGTGACCGGCGCCGGCGGCTCGATGATCCGCGCCGCGCGCGACGCCGGTCTCGACACCCTGGTCACCGGCGAAGGTCCCCACCACACCTACTTCGACGCGACGGAGTGGGGGCTCAACGTCGTCTACGCCGGGCACTACGCGACCGAGACCCTCGGTGTGCAGGCGCTGGCCTCGCATCTCGCGGACCGCTTCGACCTTCCCTGGGAATTCCACGACCATCCGACCGGGCTGTGACCGTCCCGGCGCTCGAGCTGCTCGACATCCACAAGCGGTACGGCGCCGTGGCGGCACTGCGCGGCGCTTCGCTCTCGGTGGCGCCGGGGGAGATCCATGCGCTCCTCGGCGAGAACGGTGCAGGCAAGTCCACCCTGATGCAGGTCGCCTTCGGCATGGTGCGCCCCGACGCCGGCACGGTGCGCATCGGCGGCGCGCCGCGGCCGCCGCGCTCACCCCGGGACGCGCGGCGCATGGGCGCCGGGATGGTGCACCAGCACCCGACGTCGGTGCCGTCGCTGCCGGTCTGGGAGAATGTCGCGCTCGCCGCGGGATGGCCTGTCCGGCCCGATCAGTGCCGGCGCATGCTGCTCCGGCTCTCGGAGTCGGCGGGACTGCCGCTCGATCCCGACGCCTACGCGGGGCGGCTGCCCATCGCGCTCAAGCAGCGCCTGGAAATCGTCAAGGCGCTTGCAGGGAGCGCACGGATCCTCCTGCTCGACGAACCGACGGCGGTGCTCGCGCCGAGCGAGGCCGAGGAGCTGCTCGAGGCGGTGCGTCGCTACGTGGCGGCCGGCAACGCGGTCGTGCTGATCACCCACAAGCTGCCCGAGGCGCTCGCGCTGTCGGACCGGGTGACGGTGCTGCGGCACGGGGCCGTCACGCTCTCCGGGCTGACGAGCGACCAGACGGCCGATGGGCTCGCGGTCGCGATGCTCGGTGCGCCGGCCGGCACTCCCGCGGTTCGCGATGCCCCGGGCCCCGGCACCACGCTCGTCCGCGCGGATGCGCTCGACATCGCGCGCGAGGGGCGGTACGGGCTCGCCGTCCGCAACGCGGCCTTCTCGGTGCGCGCCGGCGAGGTGGTCGGCGTCGCCGCCGTGGAGGGGGGCGGCCAGCGCGAGCTGCTGCGCGCCGTGGCGGGGCTGATCCCGGCGTTCCGGGGCGTGCTCGAGGTGCGCGGGCCGGTGGCATTCGTTCCGGAGGACCGCACCACCGAGGGACTGATCCCGGAGATGTCGCTCACCGAGAATGTGGTGCTGGGCCTGGGCGAGCAGGGGCCCGGCGTCTCGGGCCGCTGGGGGCTCTCCTGGCGCGAGGCCCGCGCCGGCACGTCGCTGCTGATGCAGCGGGCGGGCGTGGTCGCCGCCGGCCC
>CAMLLJ010000174.1 GCA_946480845.1 uncultured Gemmatimonadota bacterium | reverse complement strand
GCTTGATGAAGTACTCGTCCTCGAGGGCGATGCGCTCCAGCTCGACCGCGATCTCCAGCTTGGGATTGAGCCCGGTCTCGGCGAAGACCTGGTCGGCGACGCGCTTGATCAGCTTGGCGCGCGGGTCGTACGACTTGTACACCCGGTGGCCGAAGCCCATCAGGCGTCCCTCGCCGCTCTTCACCTTCTCGATGAAGGCGGGGATGTTCTTCTTCTCGCCGATCTCGTCCAGCATCCGCAGCACCGCCTCGTTGGCGCCGCCGTGCAGCGGGCCATAGAGCGCCGCGATGCCCGCGGAGATGGCGCTGAACGGGTCCACGCCCGAGGAGCCGACGGCACGCACCGCGCTGGTCGAGCAGTTCTGCTCGTGGTCGGCGTGCAGGATCAGCAGGATCTCCAGCGCGCGCTGCAGCACCGGATTGGCCTTGTGCTGGCCGCCGATGCTGAAGGTCATGTTGACGTAGTTGCCGATGTAGTCGAGGTCGTTCCGGGGGAACTGGTAGGGCAGCCCGCGCGTCTGCCGGAAGACGAACGCGGCGAGCGTGGGCATCTTGGCGAGCAGCCGCACCCGCTGGATGTAGCGGTTCTGCGGGTCGTGGATGTCCTTGGCGTCGGGGTAGAACGTCGAGAGCGCGCCGACCACGCCCAGCAGCATCCCCATCGGGTGGGCGTCGTAGCGGAAGCCCTCGAGGAAGCGGATGATGTTGGTGTGGACGTAGGTGTGGTAGCGGATGTCGCTGGTCCACCGGTCGAGCTGCGCCTGGGTAGGGAGCTCCCCCTCGGAGAGGAGGTAGGCCACCTCCAGGAACGACGCGCGCTCGGCCAGCTCCTCGATCGGGTAGCCGCGGTAGCGGAGGATGCCGCGGTCGCCGTCGATGTAGGTGATGGCGCTCCGGCAGGCCGCGGTGTTCATGAACGCCGGATCGTAGGTCATCAGCCCGAAGTCCTCGTCCGAGGTCCTGATCTGGCGCAGGTCCATCGCCTTGATCGTCCCGTCGGCGACGGGGACCTCGTAGGCCTTGCCGGTGCGGTTGTCGGTGATGCTGAGGGTGTCTTTGGGCACGTCGGGTCCTCTTCGGAGCTGCGATGGCGGGGACGTCAGGTCGCGGCAAAGATAGTCATGGCGCTGGCGGCGTCACAACCGCGATGCGCGCCCGCCACTGCGCGGCGTCCGCGGGCCGGCCCCACGCCTCGTAGAGTGACACCAGCCGCGTGCGCGCATCCCGCACCACCGTCGCGTTCTCGCCGCGGATCTCCGCGAGCTTCCCGGCGGACGCCACCAGCAGCGATTCCGCCTGGGCGTAGCGCCCGGCCCGCGCGAGGTGCTCCCCGAGGATGCTCTCGCTCGACGCGATCATCCAGTGGCCCTCCGGCAGCGTGCGGCGGCGCAGCGCGAGGCTCTCCCGCAGCCAGCGCTCGCCCGCGGCGAGCGAGTCCATCGCGCCCAGCGCGCGGCCCAGCACCCCCATCGCGGTCGAGACGGCCGGATGCGAGTCCGGGAGGGTCCGGCCGCGGAGCGCGAGCACCTTGCGCGCCCAGTGCGCCGCCTCCGGGTAGCGTCGCTGCGAGAGCATGAGGTCGGCGTAGTTGAACATCGTCCAGGCGTACTCGGGATGCTCCGGGCCAAGCAGCTTCCGGCGCATGGCCAGCACGGCCCGGTAGGTGGAATCGGCCTCCGCCGACTTGCCGGCGCGCTCGAGCACCGTGGCGTAGGGCGAGAGGATCGCGGCGAGCCCGGGATGCTCGTCGCCAAAGGCGCGGCGGGCCGCGGCCACCGCGGCCACGTACAGCGATTCCGACGCCGCGAGCTCCCCCAGCTCGCTCTTCACGTAGCCCAGGTTGACGTACGCGTAGGCCAGCAGCGAGTCGGAGCTGCCCGCGTAGCGCCACGTCAGGTTGAGCGCCTCCTGGAACACCGGCTCCGCCTCGGCGTTCCGGCCCAGGCGGCTCAGGATGCGGCCGCGCTGGTCGAGGAAGGCGGCCCGGTCGAGGGGCTTGCGGTAGGGAAACCGCCCGAGGATTTCCGCGGCGAGATTGAGCACCGAGTCTGCCGCCGCGTACTCGCCGAGATACTCGAGCGCATGACTCTGGCGGGTCAGGGCAAGGGCCGTGGCATGGTCGCCGGAGGGCGCGCGAGTCCGCTGCGCCGCGGCGGCCCGGCGGAACTGGGCCTCGGCCGCCGCAAACTCCCCCAGCGACATGTACGTGTTGCCGATGATCGTACGCACCTCGGCTTCGAGCGCGGGCAGGTCGCGCAGCGTGTCCGCGCGGGCCGCCGCGGAATCGAGCACTTCGCGCACGGTGACGTCCCGACCCAGCGAAGCGGGGTCCGCGGCGCCGAGCATGGTGCTCAGCACGCCGGTCACCTGCTCGGCGCGGCGGCGCTGCTCCTCGGCCTGGTTGGCCTGGATGGTGACGCCGGCAAAGCCGGTGGCGACCGAGATCGCCGCGAACGCGAACGCCCCGGTCTCCAGTTTCCGCCGGCGCACCAGCTTCCGCACCCGGTAGCCGAGCGTGTCGGGGCGCGCCGACACCGGGTGGCCGGCCAGGTGCTGCTCGACGTCGCGCGCCAGCAGGTCCACCGAGCCGTAGCGCCGTTCCGGCTCCTTCCGGAGCGCCACGGCCACGATCGCGTCGATGTCGCCCTCCAGGCGGGCGCGCGCCCGGCCCGCGGAGCGCTCGCAGAGGAGCGCGGCGCGCTCCGCGTCCACCAGCGAGCTCGGACGCGGCGGCGTCTGCTCGCAGACAATCCGCTCGACTTCCGCCAGCAGCTTGCCCTGCAGGTCGAAGGGCCGCCGTCCCGCCAGCAGCTCGAAGAGCACCACGCCCAGGGCGTAGACGTCGGCCGCCGTGCCGACCGCGAGGCCGCGCACCTGTTCAGGAGCGGCGTACTCGGGGGTGAAGGAGCGGTGCTCGGGCCGCGTGGCGGGGAACTGCTCGCCGTCGTCCTCGGGGCGGAGCAGCTTGGCGATGCCGAAGTCGAGCAGCTTCACCTGGCCGTCGGCCGCGACGAAGATGTTGCCGGGCTTGAGGTCGCGGTGCACCACGAGCGACTGGTGCGCGCTGCCGACGGCCGCGGCCACCTGCTGGAAGAGCGCCAGGCGGTCGCGGATCGGGAGCTGGCGCTGGTCGCACCACTCGGTGATCGGCGCGCCGTCGATGTACTCCATCACGAAGTAGGGCTGGCCATCCTCGGTCACGCCCCCGTCCAGCAGCGCGGCGATGCCCGGATGGCTCAGCGTGGCCAGGATCTGGCGCTCGGCGCGGAACCGGCGGATCGCCTCGGGGCCGGCGGCCGGGCGTTCGAGGAACTTGATGGCCACCCGCTTGTGGAACTGGTCGTCCGCGCGCTCCGCCTCGTACACCGCGCCCATGCCCCCGACCCCGACGAGCCGGACGACCTGGTAGGCGCCTACCCGGCTGCCGATCCGCCGGTCGGCGCCCAGGGCGGCGTCCGCCAGCGCGGACGCGGACACCGGGCTCTGGAGGGCGCCGTCGTCGCGCTCATGCGCGCGGATGAGCGCGAGGACCTCAGCCTGGATCGCCGGGTCGTCCGGCGCCTCCGCCGCGAGCAGCGCGGCCCGCTCGGCGGCGGGCCGCTCGAGCGCGAGCTCGAACAGGGCCTGGAGTTGCTCCAGGCGCTTCGGGGTCAGCGGCAGGCCGGGCACGATTAGGCGGACGCGTCGAGGGAGCGGAGCAGGAAGGCGCGGGCGAAGGTCCAGTCCCGCTTCACGGTGGCCGGCGAGACGCCCAGGGCATGCGCCGTCTCGTCGATCTCGAGCCCGCCGAAGAAGCGGAGCTCGACGACGCGGGCCTGCCGGGGCGCGGCGGCATCGAGCTCCTGGAGGGCGTCGTCGAGCGCGATGAGATCGACCGAACGCTCCGGGGCCTCGCCGAGGGACTCGTCGAGGGTGATGCGGACGCCATGGTCGCGCTTCAGGCGGCGCCGGTGACGGGCATGATCCACCAGGATGCGCCGGATGGTCCGCGCGGCGACGGCGAAGAACTGGGCGCGGTTCTGCCAGGAGACCCGGTGCTGGCCGAGGAGGCGCACGAAGGCCTCGTCCACGAGCTCGGTCGGCTGCAGAGTGTGCCCGCCACTCTCGCGCCGCATCGCCGCCTGGGCGATGCGGTGCAGGTCCTCGAAGACGATGGCCGCGAGGCGGTCGGCGGCGCCGGGGACTCCGCGCTGCACCTCCGACAGGATGGCGGTGATTTCCATTTGCCGAAGAGCATACGGCCGGGTTCCGGCCGGCGCAAACCGGGACCGAGAGCGCCGCAACGAATTCCGGCCCCCGGCCGTAGATTGTTCGTGGGCCGCCCTCGTTGCCGGCCCTCGACCCCCTGTCCCCACATCCCGAGCGAGTCCCGATGAAACCGCTGGCCCTCCTCGCGTTCCTCGCCGCCGTTCCCGCGACCCTGCCCGCCCAGGTCCGGGTGGATACGGCCGGTGCCGGCGCCCTCGTCGCCCAGGCGATGGACCACTCCGAAGTCATGCAGAACCTCCAGCACCTGAGCGACGCCATCGGCCCGCGGCCGAGCGGCTCGACGGCGATGCGCCGGGCCAACGAGTGGGTGGCGGAGCGGTTCCGCGCCTACGGCCTCACGGCGGCGCTTGAGGCGTACCCGTTCGGGGTGACCTGGGAACGCGGGCCGATCAGCGTGCAGCTCGCGTCGCCCTTCCGGCGGTCGCTGCTGGCCTACAGCTGGGCGTGGACCGCGGGCACCGGCGGCAGGACGGTGGGTGGCCCGGTGGTCCGGGTGTCGATCGGGGACGCCGAGGAGCTGGAAGCGAACAAGGACCGCATCAAGGGCGCCTGGGTCATGCTGAACGACCCGGCCTTCGTGTGGAACCCGGATGGACCGCCGATGACGGCCGCCGATTCCGGCGCCCGGCGCGCGGAGTTCCAGCGCCGCCGCGACGCCAGCGCGAACGCCGATACCTCGGCCGCCGCGCGGGAGCGCCGGCAGCAGTTCGGCATTGACCGGCCCTTCCTGATGAAGAAGTACGGCGCGCTCGGCACCCTCGCCGACGGCGCCAAGGAGCACACGCTGGTGACGATGAGCGGCTCGCCCAACCGGGTCTCCCCGCTGCCGAACATCGTGCTGTCGCACGAGGACTACCTGATGCTTGCGCGGCAGGTCGAGGCAAAGCTTGCTCCGCGCCTCGAGGTGAGCGTGCAGAACACGGTGGGCACCGCGCCGGTCCAGCAGTGGAACACGATCGGCGAGATCCGCGGCAGCGAGCTGCCCGGCCAGGTGGTCATCCTGGGCGCGCACCTCGACAGCTGGGACCATGCGCAGGGCGTCACCGACAACGGGGCCGCATCGATGGCGGTGGTCGAGGCGGCCCGCATCATCGCGCAGAGCGGGCTCAAGCCGAAACGCACCATCCGCTTCATCCTGTTCAGCGGCGAGGAGCAGGGCCTGCTCGGCTCCCGCGCGTATGCCGCCGCGCACGCGGCGGAGGCCGACAGCGTCCAGGCGATGATGGTGCTCGACAACGGCACGGGGATGATCCTGGGGCAGGCGCTGCAGGGGCGGAACGAGCTGGAACAGCTCTGGACGGACCTGCTCGCCCCGGTGGCGCATCTTGGCGCCGGCCGGGTGCGGCAGGCCAACAAGGGCGGGACCGACCACCTCTCCTTCGTGCCCTACGGCGTGCCGGCGTTCAACTTCGACCAGGAGTCACGCGGCTACAACCACACCCACCACTCCCAGTCGGACACCTTCGACAAGGCGGTCGCCGGTGACCTCAGGCAGGCGTCCGCGGTCATGGCGGTCACCGCCTTCGAGCTGGCCAACCTG
>CAMLLJ010000173.1 GCA_946480845.1 uncultured Gemmatimonadota bacterium | reverse complement strand
TCGTGGGTGTTGATGTTGTTCACGAAGGTGAAGGTGTTCTCGTTGTACCCGTCCTCGTACTGGAGGGCGAGGTCGATGTCGACGTCGTCCTTGGTGGTGGAGAACGCCACCGGCTTCGGGTGCAGCGCCTTCTTGTTGCGGTTGAGCCACTGGACGAACTCGACCAGGCCGCCCTTGGCGTAGAAGGTCTCCTCGATCCCGCCCTCGCGCTCGTCCTTCAGCGTGATGCGGATGCCCTTGTTCAGGAAGGCGAGCTGGCGGAGCCGGTCGGCGAGCGTGGTGTAGTTGTACTCGAGGACCGTGAAGATCTCCGGATCCGGCTTGAAGCGGACCGTGGTGCCGGTCGAGCGCGCCTTGCCCAGGACCGAGAGCTTCTTCGTCGTCTTGCCCCGCACGAACTGCATGTGGTGCCGGCTGCCGTCGCGGTCCACGATGACCTCGAGCCGCTCGGAGAGCGCATTCACCACGGAGACGCCGACGCCGTGCAGGCCGCCGGAGACCTTGTAGGTGTTCTTGTCGAACTTGCCGCCGGCGTGCAGCACCGTGAGTGCCAGCTCCACCCCCGGCATCTTCTCCTGGGGGTGGATGTCCACCGGGATCCCGCGGCCGTTGTCGGTCACGGTGATCGAGTTGTCCTTGTGGATGGTCACGGCGATCTGGTCGCAGTGCCCCGCGAGCGCCTCGTCGATCGAGTTGTCCACCACCTCGTAGACCAGGTGGTGCAGGCCGTTCTCCGACGTGGACCCGATGTACATGCCCGGGCGCTTCCGCACGGCATCGAGCCCCTTGAGGACCTGGATCGAATCGGCCTGGTACTTCGGCTGGACGCTTGCGCTCATGTGCCTCTCGCTCTGTCGCTCAGGTGGTCAGGACCGGCGGCCCAGCGGGCCGGCGATCCAGCGGATCTCGCGTACGCGGCCCTTGCGGCCGTCGTTCAGCCGCGCCAGCACGCGCGGGCTCATCAGGCTCAGCTCCTGGGCCCAGGCAGCGCTCGCCACCCGGACCCGGAGCACGCCGTCGGCCGTGACCGACTCGGGCTCGGTGACGGCGGCGATCTGCGGCCCGACCAGCGTCGCCCATTCCTCCACGATGCCCGCCTGCTGCATGCGCTTGACCAGTCCCTGCTTCTGCAGGTAGCTGGCGAGCGCGTCGGCGAGCGGCGTGGGCCGCGGGGTGGAGGCCATGGTGTCCCGGTTCCTGGTCAGTCGATCCGCCCCGCACACATCCGCCACACGGGAAGCCCGACCGCATCGGGCAGCTCGTCCGGTCTCGGCGCCGTCAGGAACACCTGCCGCTGCGCGGGCCGGATCAACCGCCGGGCCAGCCGTTCCTGGCGGCCCGCGTCGAGCTCGGCGAACACGTCGTCGAGCAGCAGCGCCGGCTCCTCGCCCCGCGCGGCAGCAAGCGTGTCCAGCTCGATCAGCTTGAGCGCGATCGCGGCACTGCGCTGCTGGCCGGTGGACCCGAACGTCCGCAGCTCCCGGCCGCCGACCTCGAGCACCACGTCGTCGCGGTGCGGGCCCACGGTGGTGAGGCGCCGCGCGGCATCGCGGGATCGCGCCGCATCGAGCGCCTCGCTCCAGGCGCCCGCGTCGGCCAGCTCGGGCCTGCCGTGATAGCGGAGCGCACCGGCATCGCGCTCACCCAGTGCCGCCAGCTCGTCGCCGAACTGCGGTGCCGCGCCCGCTGCCCATGCCATCCGTGCCCGGGTGACCAGCGCACCGGCCTGGGCGAGCGGCCGGTCGAAGGCAGCGGCCAGGTCGGGCCGTCCGAGCCGCAGCGCCGCGTTCCGCTGCGCCAGCGCCGATCGGTAGGCGACGAGCGCGCGCAGGTACTCGCGGTCGGCGAGCGAGAGCATCCGGTCGAGGAAGTGGCGACGCTCGCCCGCGCTCCCTCCGGCCAGCCGCACATCGCCCGGGAGGAATGCCACGGCCACCCAGGCGCCGATGGCGTCGGTAAGGCGGCCCGTCTCCGATCCGTCCACGCCGATCCGCTTGCGCCGCGCCCCCGGCTGCCAGGTGGCCGCAAGCTGCCTCGGCCCCCCGCCGCTCTCGATCCGCGCGCCGACGTGGAAGCCCGGCCCGCCGAAGCAGGCGACTTCCTGGTCCGCCGCGCCCCGGAGCGACCGGAAGAGCACCGGGTAATACACCGCCTCGAGCAGGTTGGTCTTGCCCTGGCCGTTGGCCCCGAGAAGCACCACGCCTTCGTCCGGGACGTCGCGGTCCAGCGCCTCGAGGTTGCGGAACCCCCGGGCGACGAGGTGCCGGAGCCGCACTACCGGATGCGCAGCCGGCGCACCGCCGTATCGCCGCGCACCCCGGTGAGGTCGGTGGCGAAGATGAGCACCTCGACGTCGTCGCCGGCCTTGCCGATGGTCGAGACCGGGATGCTGAACCGCACCGTGTCCTGGAACTCGCTGGGCACGAACGGCGTGAACTGCTCGTTGCCGCCGATCAGCTCGAAGTAGACGGTGTCCACGCCGTCCGGGTCCACCGACCGGCCCGAGACGTTGAACTGCGGGCCGGCCGGGACCTCGACCTCGCCGGTCTCGGGGTTGTCGATCGTGGTGTCGGGGCCCTGCGAATCGCCCTCCGGCTCGAACACCAGCCGGGCGCGCTCATCGCACCCGCCGAGCCCGGCCACGAGGGCCGCGCTCACCAGCAGAAGTCGTTTCCAGTTGGGCGCTTGGGACCGGTTCCGGAGGTGTCCTGCCATGCCCGGAATATAGCGGAACGGGGGGCTGAATGGCACTCGTCAGTGGCCGCGAAAATCGGCCTTCCGCTTCTCCAGGAATGCCGCCGTTCCCTCCCGCATGTCGGCGGTGCCGGAGAGCAGCCCGAAGAGGTTCGCCTCGAGCTGGAAGGCGTCGTCGAGCGGCAGGCCCAGGCCGGCATCGACCGACTCGAGGCAGGCGCGCACGGCGAGCGGCCCGTTGTCGAGGATGGCGCGGAGCATCGTCTCGCACTCCTCGATCAGCCGGTCGGCCGGGACCACGCGGTTGACCAGCCCGATGCGCCACGCCTCCTGCGCGTCGACCATCGCGCCCGTGAGCAGCAGCTCGAGCGCCCGGCCCTGGCCCACCAGCCGCGGCAGCCGCACCGTCCCGCCGTACCCGGGCCCGATGCCGAGCTTCACCTCGGGCTGCCCGAACTTCGCGTGCTCGGCGGCGACGCGCAGGTGGCACGCCATGGCGAGCTCGCACCCGCCGCCCAGCGCGAAGCCGTTCACCGCCGCGATCACCGGCTTGCCGCACCGCTCGAGGCGCCGGAAGATCCGCTGCCCGCGGAGCGCGCGGGCCTTGCCGTCGAGCGGGCCCTGCCCGCCGATCTCGCCGATGTCGGCGCCCGCCACGAACGCCTTGGCACCGGTGCCGGTCACGATCACGCCCCGGATCGCCTCGTCGGATTCGATCCGTCCGATCGCGTCTTCCAGCTCGGTGAACACGGTCGCGTTGAGGGCGTTGAGCTTGTCGGGGCGGTTCACGGTGACCCGCGCGATGCCGCCGGCGACGTCGAAGAGCAGGGTGGTGTAGGCCATGGCGGAAAGATAACGCGGTCACCCGGGACGCCGATCCGGCGTATCTTGGAGCATGCAGATGCCATCGCCGATCGACTGGGGTCCGGGCGGCTCGGTCCGCATCCTCGATCAGACGCGGCTTCCCGGCGAGGAGCACATCGCCGAGCTGCGCACGGTCGCGCAGGTCGCGCAGGCGATCATCGCGCTGCGCGTGCGCGGCGCGCCGCTCATCGGGATCGCCGCGGCGATGGGAGTCGCCATCGGGCCGGCGCGCTCGCTGGCGGACGTCGAGGAATCCTGCCGCCTGCTCCGCGCCACGCGGCCGACCGCGGTCAACCTCGGCTGGGCGCTCGACCGGATGCTCGCCGCGGCGCGCGCCGCCGGCCCCGGTGGCGGCTCGCTCGCGGCGGCGCTCCGTGCCGAGGCCGGCGCCATCTGGGCGGAGGACGCGGCGATGTGCGAAGCGATCGGCGAGGCAGGCCTTCCGCTTCTGGAGGGCGCCGGCGAGGTGATGACCATCTGCAACGCCGGCCGCCTCGCCACGGGAGGCATCGGCACCGCGCTCGCGCCCGTGTACCTGGCGCAGCGCCGGGGACAGGCGATCCGCGTGTCGGTCCCGGAGACTCGGCCCCTGCTCCAGGGGGCGCGGCTCACCGCCTGGGAGCTGTCCCGCGCCGGCGTGCCGTGCACGCTCATCACGGACGGGATGATCGCGAGCCGGCTCGCGCGAGGCGGCATTGCGTGCGCCATCGTGGGGGCCGACCGGATCGCCGCCAACGGGGACACCGCGAACAAAATCGGCACCTACGGCCTCGCGCTGCTGGCGCGGGCGCACGGCGTGCCGCTGTACGTGGCGGCGCCCACGTCCACCTTCGATGGCGCGACCCCGTCCGGCGCGGAGATTCCCATCGAGCAGCGGGCCGCCGCCGAAGTGCGCGGGTTCGGGGCCGCGGCGGCCGCCCCGGCGGAGGTCGCGGTGTGGAATCCCGCGTTCGATGTGACGCCGGCCGAGCTCATCACGGGATACATCACGGATCGCGGCCTCCTCGGGCGGGAGGACCTGCCTGGGTTCCTTGCGGCCGCCGCGGCATGAGCTCGGTGCTCGCGCTGGACCAGGGGACCACCAGCAGCCGGGCCCTCGTCGTGCACGCCGACGGCACGGTGCTCGGACAGGGGCATCGGGCGCTCTCCCAGCATTTTCCCGAGCCGGGGTGGGTGGAGCACGATGCGGACGAGATCTTCGCCGGCACGGTCGAGGCCGCACGCGAGGCGATCGCCGCCGCGGGCGAGCGCCCCTCGGCGATCGGCATCACCAACCAGCGCGAGACGGTGGTGGTGTGGGAGCGCGCGACACTGCGGCCCGTCGGCCGCGCGCTGGTCTGGCAGGACCGGCGCACGGCCGCGCGCTGCCGCGAGCTGGCGGCCCAGGGCCTCGAGCCGATGCTCCGCGAGCGCACCGGGCTCGTGCCCGATCCCTATTTTTCCGCGACGAAGCTCGAGTGGATGCTGCGCGATCCCGCGCTCCGCCGCCGTGCCGGGCGGGGGGAACTGGCTGCCGGCACCGTCGATTCCTGGCTGGTCGCGCGACTCACCGGCGGACGCGCGCACGTCACCGACCACACCAACGCATCGCGCACGCTCCTCTACAACCTGAGGCAGCGCGCCTGGGACGATGAGCTGCTTCGGCTGTTCGGCATCCCGCGCGAGATGCTCCCCTCGGTGGTGGCGTCGGGTGGCGTCGTGGGGGAGGCGGACCCCGGGCACCTCGGGGCCGCGCTGCCGATCGCGGGCCTGGCGGGAGACCAGCAGGCCTCGCTGTTCGGACTCGGCTGCACCGCGCCGGGCAGCGCGAAGAACACCTACGGCACCGGCGCGTTCCTGCTGGTGCACGCGGGCGACGTCCTCCCGGTCCCGGGGCCAGGCATCCTGGCCACCGCGGCGTGCGGGCCTCGCGGCGAGCCGGCGTATGCGCTGGAGGGGAGCATCTTCATCGCCGGGGCCGCGATCCAGTGGCTGCGCGACGGCCTGGACGTCCTGGAGACGGCGGCCGAATCGGAGGCGCTTGCGGCGTCGCTCGAGGACACGGCAGGCGTGCACTTCGTGCCGGCCTTCGTCGGGCTGGGCACGCCGCACTGGGAACCCGAAGCTCGCGGCACGATCACCGGGCTCACCCGCGGCACGTTGCGGGCGCACCTGGTCCGTGCGGCGCTCGAGGCGATGGCCTTCGGCAGCGCGGAACTGCTGGAGGCGATGGGCGGCTCCACCGTGCGAACCCTCCGCGTCGACGGCGGCGCCTCCGCCAACGGGTGGCTCATGCAGTTCCAGGCCGACATCCTGGGCCAGCCGGTCGAGCGCCCGGACGTTGTCGAAAGCACCGCCCTGGGCGCCGCCGGGCTCGCGGGCCTGGCGACGGGTGTGTGGCAGGACGCCGGGCAGTTCCTCGCCTCGCGGCGCTTCACGACCTTTTC
>CAMLLJ010000172.1 GCA_946480845.1 uncultured Gemmatimonadota bacterium | reverse complement strand
CGCGCGCCGCCCCGTCGTCATCGCGCTGCACGGCACCGGCGGCACCGAGGAATCCCAACTCCCGCTGCTCACCGATCTTGCCCGCACCGGCTTCGTCGCGATCGCCATCGACGGCCGCTATCACGGCGCGCGCTCCGCCGAAGGCCACCGGCATCGGGTGCGCGATCCAGCCCGCCTCGCCGAGCTTCCGGACCACGGCGCGGCAATGCGCGTCCACGTCCCCGGGCGCCGGCGCGGGGCCGGCCAGCTCGCGCGCGGCCCACGCCTCGACCTCCGTCGCGAGGCGGCGGTGGCCGTCGTCGAAGAAGGGCCAGGCGAGGTAGCTCGCGTCCGCCATCAGTCGCCCTCGAAGACGGGAGTCTCCTTCGCCGCGAAGGCGCGATATGCGCGGGCAAAGTCCTCCGACTGCATCAGCTCGGCCTGCACCTCGGCCTCGTAGTCGATGGCGTCGTCGATGCCCATGTCCCACTCCTCGTGCAGCGCGCGCTTGGTGGCGGCATGCGCGAGCGTCGGCCCCTCGGCGATGCTCCGCGCCAGCGCCTGCGCCTCCGCCAGCACGGCATCGGGTGCCGCGAGCCGGTTGTAGAAGCCCCAGCGCTCGGCCTCGACGCCGCTCATGAACCGGCCGGTGTAGAGCAGCTCGCTCGCGCGGCCGTGGCCCACGATGCGGGGAAGCATCGCACAGGCGCCCATGTCGGCGCCGGAGAGGCCGACCCGCACGAACAGGAAGGCCACCCGGCTCTCCGGCGTGCCGATGCGGAGGTCGGACGCCATGGCGAGGATCGCGCCCGCGCCGGCGCAGACGCCGTCCACGGCCGCGACGATCGGCTGGGGGCAGGCGCGCATGGCCCGGACCAGCTCGCCGGTCATCCGGGTGAAGGCGAGCAGCTCGTCCTCGCGCTCCTCGTCCGCCATCTCGACCAGCGGGCCGATGATCTCGTGCACGTCGCCGCCGGAGCTGAAGTTGCCGCCGGCGCCGGTGAGCACCACGGCGCGCACCGTCGCGTCGTCGCGCAGCTCCCAGAAGGTGCGCGCGAGCTCGCGGTAGGCATCGAAGGTGAGCGGGTTCTTCCGCTCGGGCCGGTTGAGGGTGATGGTGGCGACCCGCCCCTCGAGCGACCAGAGGAAATGCGTATGCTCGGTCATGATGGTCCGGTGATCGGGGCGCCGGCGGGGCGCGTCACGTCTCGCCGCCGGCCACGGGAATCGCCTGCCCGGTGACGGCGCCGGCGGCATCGCTGCAGAGCCACGCGATGGTGCGCGCCACTTCCACCGGCTGGATGATCGCGCCGCGCGGGTTGGCGCGGATCAGCATGGCGCGCGCCTCGGCGGCGCTCTTGCCGAGCCCCTGCATGATGCTCTGCTCGGCGGCGTCCGACATCGCCGTCTCCGTGTAGCCGGGACAGACGGCGTTGACGGTGATGCCGCGCTTCCGCACCTCGATGGCGAGCGAGCGGGTGAGCCCCACCAGCGCGTGCTTGGAGGCGGCGTAGGCGGCGACGCGCCCGTAGCCCTTGAGCCCCGCCATGGACGCGACGTTCACGATGCGGCCGCGCCCCGCCTCCAGCATCGCCGGGAGCACGGCGCGGATGCAATGCACCGGGCCCAGGAGATTGACGGCGAGCATCCGCTCCCAGACCTCGGCCCCCGTGTCCATGAAGCTGCCGGCCGCGCCCTGGCCCGCGTTGTTCACCAGGATCTCGATCGGGCCGAACCGCGCGGCGGCCCGCGCGAGCGCCGATGGTATCGCCTCGGCATCGGCCACGTCGCACGCGACGGCGAACCACTCCGCTCCGGCCGCCTCGAGCCCGGCGCCGCGGGCCTCGAGCGTCGCGAGGTCCCTCCCCACCAGCGTCACCCGCGCGCCGCGCCGCGCCAGCTCCGCCGCGGCCGCGGCGCCGATGCCGCGGCTCGCGCCCGTCACCACCGCATGGCGCCCGGCGAGATTGCCGCGGGGCGCGGCACTCACGGCGATCGCATCCGCGCGAGGGTGCGGAGCAGCTGGTCGCGCCCCGTCAGGTACTGGGGCGGCCACGGCTGCGCCTCGTAGCCCTGCTCGGCCGCGGCCCGCAGCGTCCATTGCGGGTCGCTCAGGTGCGGGCGCGCGAGCGCGCACAGGTCGGCGCGGCCGGCGGCGATGATCGAGTTGATCTGGTCCGCCTCGGTGATGTTGCCCACGGCGATGGTCGGCACACCGGCCTCGTTCCGGATCCGGTCGCTGAACGGCGTCTGAAACATACGCCCGTAGACCGGCTTCGCCGCGTCGGAGGTCTGCCCGGCCGACACGTGAATGATATCCGCGCCGGCCTCCTGGAAGGCACGGGCGATCTCGACCGCGTCCGCATCGGTGATCCCGTCGTCCACCCAGTCGTGCGCCGAGATGCGGACCGACATCGGGCGCACGGCGGGCCACGCGGCGCGCATGGCGCGGAACACTTCCAGCGGAAAGCGCAGGCGATTCTCGAGCGAGCCGCCGAACTCGTCGGTCCGGTGGTTGCTGAGCGGCGTGATGAAGCCGGAGAGGAGGTAGCCGTGCGCGCAGTGCAGCTCGAGCATGTCGAAGCCGGCCGCCTCGCCCATGCGCGCCGCCGCGACGAACTGGTCGCGCACGCGCTCCATGTCGGCCCGGGTCATCTCGCGCGGCACCTGCATGCCCGGCTTGTAGGCGAGCGGCGACGGCGCCATCACCGGCCAGTTGCCGGATGGGAGCGGCTCGTCGTTGCCCTCCCACATCAGCCGCGTCGAGCCCTTGCGGCCCGAGTGGCCGAGCTGCAGCGCGATGCGTGCACCCGTCCAGCGGTGCACCATCGCCGTCACCCGGGCCCAGCCCTCCACGTGCCGGGGATCGTACATGCCCGTGCAGCCCGGCGTGATCCGCCCCTCGGGCGAGACGCACACCATCTCGGTCATCACCAGCCCGGCACCGCCCAGCGCACGCGCGCCGAGGTGCACGAGGTGGAAGTCGTTGGGCATGCCCTCCTCGGCGCAGTACATGTCCATCGGCGAGACGACGACCCGGTTGGCGAGCAGCATGCCGCGGAGGCGGAAGGGCGTGAACATCGGCGGGACGGCGGGAGCGGCGGGAACGGCGGGAGCGGCGGGAGCGGCGGGAGCGGCGGAGGCCCGGCGCTCCGCCTCGCCCCGGAACCACTGCTCCACGCCCTCGAGGTAGCCCCGGTCCCGGAGCCGCAGGTTCTCGTGCGACACCCGCTGGCTCCGGGTGAGCAGGCTGTAGGCGAACTGCTCGCGCGGGAGGTGCACGTAGCGGCGCACGTTCTCGAACCACTGCATCGAGTTGCGCGCGGCGTTCTGGAGGCGGAGCGACTCGGTCAGGCGCTCCTCCTGGTACCCGGCCAGCGCCTCGCGGAGCGGCAGGTCCCGGGCGAGCCAGCGCGCCAGCGCGATCGAGTCCTCCATGGCGAGCTTCGTCCCCGAGCCGATCGAGAAATGCGCGGTGTGCGCCGCATCGCCGATCAGCACGGTCCGCTCATGGTACCACCGCTCATTCCGCACCCGGGTGAAGCACGACCACGGCTCGGCGCGCTGGTGCGGCGGCACCCGGGCGAGCAGCGGGTTCCCGTCGAGCCACGGCGCGAACATCCGCTCGCACGCGGCCACCGAGGCGTCCACGTCGAGCCGGTCGAGGCCGGCGGCGCGCCACGAGCGCTCGTCGCACTCGACGACGAAGGCCGAATGCCGCTCGTCGAACGGGTAGGCATGCGCCTGGAACACGCCGTGCTCGTTCTCGATGATGATGAAGGTGAAGGAGTCGAAGCGCCGCGTCGTGCCAAGCCAGAGGTAGCGCGCCGTGCGCACGTCGAGATCGGGCCGGAACACGTCGGCATGCCGGCGCCGCACCCCGCTGTTGACGCCGTCCGCGCCGACCACCAGGTCCACGCCGGCGAGGCCGAGCCGCCCGAGGTCCCCGTCGTGCGCCACCTCGGTCCGGAAGCGGAGGTCCACGCCCAGCTGGCGCGCGCGGCGCTGCAGGATGTCGAGCAGTGCGTGCCGGGCGATGCCGGCGAAGCCGTGCCCCCCGGAGGTCACCACCCCGCCCTGATGGTGGATGTCGATGTCGTCCCAGCGCGCGAAGCGGGCGGTGATCTCCCGGAAGGTGGGCTCGTCCGCCTCGGCGAAGTGCCCGAGCGTCTGGTCGGAGAAGACCACGCCCCACCCGAAGGTGTCGCCCGGCGCATTGCGCTCGACCACCACGATCTCCCGTCCCGGCTTCGCCTTCTTCATCATGATGGCGAAGTAGAGGCCGGCCGGCCCGCCGCCGATGGTCACGATGTGCATCAGAGCAGCTCGGAGACGGGGTTGAGCTCGCCCTCGGCGAAGCGGGCGAAACGGAGCGGGCGCACGTCCACCGCCGTCGGCTGCCCCGACATCAGCTCGGCGAGGAGCTGGCCCAGGGCGGGCGCGTGCATCACGCCGTGGCCGGAGGAGCCGTTGGCCAGGTACAGGTTGGGGCAGGCTGGTGCCGTGCCCAGGATGGCGTGCTTGTCGGGGGATACCTCATAGAGGCCGCCCCACGCCCGCGCCGGATCGATCGCGGCGCGCCGCAGCACCGGCACCCGTGCGTGCGCCTTGGCGACCACGGCGTCGATCCATTCCGGCTCGACGTGCGTGGCGAGCGGGTCCCCTGCCGCGCCTGGCGTGGGCCAGAGCAGCAGCACGCAGCCGTCGCGCACGCGGAGGTGGAATCCGTCGCCGGCGTAGATGGTCATCGGCATGTCGGGCGGGAGCAGGTCGCAGGCGCGCGTCGGCACCACCTGGCGCCGGAGCGGCACGACCGGCAGGTCGACGCCGGCGAGCGCCGCGATTCCCGCCGCCCAGGCGCCCGCGGCGTTCACCACGGCGCCGGCGGCAATCGTCTCGCCATCCGCATTGACGCCCGTGATCCGGCCCGCCGCGTCGCGCCGGAAGCCGTGCACCCGGCGTCCCCATTCCACCGTCACGCCGAGCCGGCGCGCCGCGTCGAGGTAGCCATGGAGCATGTCGGCGGGCCGGATGAACCCGTCGCTCGGGCACCAGGTGCCGCCCGCGATCCCTTCCGGCGCGAGCGCCGGGTTGATGCGACGCACCTCCTCAGGGCCGACCTCGACCGACTCGGTGAGGCCGGCCGCGTGCTGCACCGGCAGTCCCGCGCGCAGCACGTCGAGCTCGCGCTCGTCCGCCGCGAGCCAGAGATAGCCGGCCGCGCGATAGCCTGGGTCCGCCCCGACCTCCTCGGCAAAGCGGAGCAGCTTGGTGCGCGCCAGCAGCGAGAGCGCCACGTTCACCGGTGTCGCGTACTGGGCGCGGTACCCGCCGGTGGCGCGCCCGGTGCTGCCTTCGCACGGCCCGGCTGCGGCGTCGAGCACGCGCACGTCGCGCCACCCGAGCGAGGCGAGGTGGTACGCGACGCTCGCGCCGATGATCCCGCCGCCCACCACCACGACGGAGGCGGACGTCACGGGGAACCCGAGGTCATGCGGTGGCCGGCATGGAAGTCGATGTCATGAGGAGTCACCCGGAAGATGGCCGGACCGGTGCACCGCGCGGAAGTTCCGGCGCATGCCGGCGAGGCCGGGGCGCGCGAGCGGCGTGTCGCCGTAGCGGCGCGCGAACTCCTCCTCGTCCATCCGCTCGAAGTGCTCCGGCCCCGCCTCCGCGAGCGACGTCCTCGGCCGGTACTCTGCGATCGACGACTCCGCGGCAAAGCGCCGGTTCCACGGGCAGACGTCGTTGCAGACGTCGCAGCCGAAGGCCCAGCCGTCGAGCCGGTCCGCGAGCTGGTCCGGGATCTCGCCCTTCTGTTCGATGGTGAGGTAGGAGATGCAGCGCGTCGCGTCGAGCACCCTCGGGGCGACGAAGGCGTCGGTCGGGCAGGCGTCGAGGCAGCGGGTGCAGGTGCCGCAGAGATCGCCGGCGAACGGCGCGTCTGGCACCAGGTCGAGGTCGGTGAAGACCGACCCGATGAAGGTGTACGAGCCCGCGCCCGGCCGGATCAGCATCGCGTTCTTGCCGATCCAGCCGAGCCCGGCGCGCTCGGCGAGCTCGCGCTCAGGGACCGG